>JAYUXG010000429.1:0-20560 GCA_043753125.1 Saprospirales bacterium
AATTCTTCCAACACACTTTTTATGTCAAAGACCATGTCTTCGGGACCGCACAAAAAGAAGGCATCTACCTCAGTGGGGCGAAACAGCAGGCGGGCGTAAGTCCGGCATTTATCGCCGGTCAGCCGCCCATAAAACAGGTCGCTGCCCAACGATTCGCGGCTCAGTACGTGGTGTACGGCCAGACGGTCGGGATAGCGATTCTTAAGGGTTTCCAACTGCTCCCGGAACACAATGTGGTCGAACCCCCGATTGCCATAAAACAGCAGGAAACGGCTGTGCGGTTCCTGTACCAACGTGCTTTTCAGGATACTCATCACCGGCGTAATCCCGCTGCCGACGGCGAAGCCCACGTACAGCCGCGCCTGGGCGGCATCCAGTTGCGTGAAAAAACGGCCTTGGGGCGGCATCGCTTCCAACGTGTCACCGACTTGCAAATGATGATTGGCGTAGGCACTGAATACGCCCTCGTCCACCCGCTTGATGGCCACCCGCAGGTCGTTCTCGTGGGTGCCGGTGCAGATAGAGTAGGAGCGGCGCAGCTCCTCGCTCCCCAACGTGGCGCGCAGCGTGAGGTACTGGCCCTGGGTAAAGCGAAACGTTTCGCGCAGGGCTTCCGGCACCTCAAAAGCGACCGATACCGTATCGGCGGTCTCGCGGCGCAGGTCGCGCACCCGTAGTGGGTAGAACTTGGTGGACATGGATTTAAGATGCTAATCCCGATGAAAGATACGGGACAGGTCTTGACAATATGCTAATGTGCTAATAAACAGGACATTGGCTCAAAAATCAACAATTATAAAACGCAAAAAGTGTATCGCGTGTGGACGGGATACACTTTTCGGAACGATGCGCCACATTTGCAAAACTTCCAAAGTTTCGTAAACGTACGCTGGGTTTTGGGTGGAACGCTTGGACTGGGTATACGAAACCCCAAAAAAGTTTCGCCAACGAGGTGCCTACGCGGCGGCCACCGCTACGGCAAGGTGATTCACATGGCGCATCAGCCCGCTCTTCAGATTGGCGGCCTTGTTGCGGTGAATAGTGCCGCGCTTGGCCAAGCGGTCGATCATGCTGACCACCTTGGGCAGAAATTTTTCCGCTTCAGCCTTGTCTTTCAGCTCGCGCAGGTTTTTGATCGCGGTACGCGCCGTTTTCTTGTAATAACGGTTTTGCAGACGACGCTTTTCGGTCTGGCGGATACGCTTGAGGGCAGAACGGTGGTGAGCCATATTTTACGAAGTAGGATGTACAGAATTTTGAAAAAAAGGTGGTTTTCTTTTTGGGCGGGCAAAGGTAGGGTTTTTGATGGGAAAAAGAAAAAGTTGGTGGAAAAATTTATTGGTGATTGTTTAATGCTGATGCCAGTAAGTCAATGTTGCACCAAGTACTCGCCCTACAGCTCGTATTTTCTCCATTCCATCAAAGTACTGGAGGGTATACATCTCATTGGCGCAGTGATTAGTGGGGATGGGTGTCTGCCTACCTGATACAGACACTTTGGCCACGATATAGCCCAAAAAATCCACCATCCGCAGGGTTCCTGCACCCAATCCTTCGGTATTTACCAGGAGCAAAGCATCGCTGGGATTGGGCTGGGTTTTTAAAATATGCAGCGTTTCACCCGGTACGGGTTCTTCTATCGCTGTGGTCAGCAGCAGCGAGTCACAATTGGGCTGCAGACAGCCGTGGCCATCGATTTTAATTAGCGCAGCATAGCCATAGTAGTCCGGATCGTCGTAACTACCGGTGAGGATGTAACCCCCATCCGGGGTAGGCTTGATGTCGCTGACGTAATAAAGCAATAGGCTGCGGGGCAAGAAACGCTCCCATTCCAACTGTCCCTGCGCAGTCGCTTTAAAAAACCAAGCAGTGGGCAGCACATTAGGAAATAGCGTGGTGTAAGTTTTACCACAGGCAATGATGCTGCTATCGAGGGTAGTGTACAATTCATAGATAGTGGCATGCCCGCCGGATTCGGAAAAACCCATACTCCAGTCGATGGATTTATCGTCCATGTTGATGGCCAAAAGATTGGTGCCGCTGTGGAGCGGGTTAAAAAGATCATTATCGCTGCTCGTGACGACTCGGTTCCCCGGCAACTTAGCCAGTCGGGTATGACCATCAAAATTAAACGGAGTAAGACGATACGCGGTATCGAAGCGCAAATTACCATCGTAATCAATCTGGAACAGGACCACGCCCTCGGTCAAATAATCGCCATCCGGTATATTGGCTCCTTGTCCATTCGCGCAGATCAACACCGTGCTGTCTTGCCAGGCCAGTAGGCCCTGCACGTCATAATTTTTAAAATAATTGCCCGTATCGTAGCCCTTTATCCACAACAAGTGGCCAGCACTGTCGGTCTTGACAATGGTGGCCTGGTGACTAGCTGAATACTGCGGTCCGGTGGTCAACAAGATGCTCTTGTCCGGCAGCTCCAACGTCCGGCGACCGAAATCCGCGTTGGCTGGATTGGCATGGAAACTCCACAAGGTATCTCCCTGGTAGTTGACTTTCAGCATACAGGGGGCATCGTCTTGGTTGGTGAGCGGAAAACGGCCCCACAACAAGAAAGTGCTGTCTTCGGGATGGTAGCGCAGCCCCTCCAGGATGATGCCCCGAAAGGTTTTTTGTTGTAAAAGCTCGCCCAGCGTATCGGTGATGGCCAGAGTGGTACAGGTATTAACACCCGTACAGTTGTTACAGGACAACAGCGCGTAGCCCTGCGGCAACACTTCGACAGCACCCGCACGGTTGACCGGGCTGTTGGATAGGTCATAATATTTGGCAAAACGGACAGTTTGGGCCATTAAGGCCATGCTGGAATAGCAAAGGAGCAGGAAAAGGATAGCCTTTTTCATAGAAAATAAAAGTCCTGGCCCCGAAGTGCGTGGTTCGGGGCCAGGAGGCGAAAAATGGGTGAGACTTAGTGTTGGATGACCAACCGCGCCTGGGCATGCTTGCCGTCCGGTGTCGTATAGTGCAGCAGGTAGATACCGTTGGGCAGAGATTGGAAGACATAAATTTACTTAATTACTACAAACCGCTGCCGCACTACTGCCTGCCCAACGCGCAGTGCTACTGGTAAAAGCCTACTGGCCAACCACTCAGCTCTACCTGACAGGCCCGGCTGCCCGCCTCGGCCACCTGCGACCACACCACCTGCCCCACCGCATCAAAAATCTGCAATTGCCCGGCCTGTTCACTGATGTAGCCGATCTGTACAAAGTCCCGGGCCGGGTTGGAGGACACGGTCAGAATGTTGACAGCCTTGTGCACATCATGCACCTCCACCAACACCAGCGTGTCACAAAGACTGCCCTGCGCATCGTGCAAGCGGAAATTGGGGAAATTCGGCACCTAACGGCCGATCTTCGAGGGCCAGTTCCACGCCGTGCTGCACCAGGTTGCAGGCCAGGCCGGGCGCGAAAATCCCGTCACGTCATAGCAGGTATGACGCGACGGGTGGGTGAGACGATCTTTTTTAGTGCTGGATGGCGACCTTAGTACTCAGCGTAGGGCCACCCACTGTGCGGAGTGTACAGATGTACAGGCCGGTGGGTAAATCCTGCGTGTAGAAAGTGGCCAAGTTTTGGCCCGCTGGTAGCGTACCCTGTCGCCAGATACGACCGGTCAGGTCGGTGATCGTCCAGGTGGCTTCGCTGGCTTGGGTCAGGAACAGGGATATTTGCTGGTCGGCCGGGTTGGGGAAGATCGTCAGGGATGCAATTGGATGGATTCCATTTTGGCAATGGTACGAATTCTGTCTTTCCTTTGGTAATAAGCCAGTTTCCCAAGGATTGAATGTACCAGCGATGCCAGGTTAAAAATGCATCCGTACAAGTTCCGTGTACCAGAGACAAATGTTCATTGTGGTGGGCAACCGTGGGATACTTAGCCACGCCAAATTGATTCGGAAGGGTGGGGGTAGTAATGAATTCCATGATTAAATTCTTCAATTCCTCCCGTTTGTTGGCTGGGAGGGCATTCAAATCGGGGCACTGTCCCGTACATTGGGCAGTGGCAAGCTGGGGCTGACCAATCATTGCCAGCCCAATAACCAGAGTGAAGAAATTTTTTCGACCAATGTTTTCCCCTCCAAGCAGCATCGGTATAAAATTTTGTTTCGCACCATCTCGCTTCCGCTTTGGGGGAAGGCGGCTGTCTGATTTTCCAAAAAAGGCCCGCTGCAAGCATTTCACTGCTTTTTGTATTTTTCTTGCCAACCACCTACTTTTGCGCCTTTACCCGTCGCAGCCTTCCTCCGCCGTAGCCCCTTGGGCAAAGGAGGGTAAACTAAGTAAATTCATCCATTTCCAGCAACCAGGATAAAACCCTCGTCAACCCTTTTAAATCAACCTGCACACAGACATGAATATGCACAATTTTTCCGCCGGGCCAGCCATTTTGCCAGCTGCGGTGATCAAGGAAGCCGCCAAAGGCGCGGCCAACTACGCCGGTAGTGGCTTGAGTATCATGGAGTTGAGCCACCGGGGGCCAGAGTTCACCGCCATCATCGAAGAGGCCAACGCCCTGATGCAGGAGCTGCTCGAACTGCCCGCTGGCTACCGAACCCTGTGGCTATCCGGTGGGGCCAGCACCCAGTTTTTTATGGTGCCGATGAGCCTGCTGAACGAAAACGAGACAGCCACTTACACGGATACCGGCGTTTGGGCCAGCAAGGCGATCAAGGAGGCCAAAGGGTTCGGCCAAGTGCAGGTGCTGGCCTCTTCCAAAGCGGACAATTACACACACATTCCGAAGGGCTACAAAATCCCGAAGGACGCCAAGTACCTGCACCTGACCAGCAATAACACCATCTACGGCACCCAACTGCACCGCTTCCCCAAGTCGCCGGTGCCGCTGGTCTGCGATATGTCGTCCGACTTTCTGAGCCGCCCGGTGGATGTCTCGGCCTTCGGTCTGATCTACGCCGGGGCGCAAAAAAACCTTGGCCCGGCCGGCACTACAGTGGTCATCGTCCGCGAAGAGGTGCTTGGCACGGTGCAACGCTACCTGCCTGCTATGTTGGACTACCGCACTTTTATCCAGGAAAATTCCCTATACAATACCCCGCCGGTTTTCCCGATCTACGTGAGCATGCTCACCCTGCGGTGGCTGAAAAAAAGTGGTGGTCTGAAAGCCGTGCAACGCCGGAACAAAATAAAGGCAGCCGTCCTGTACGAAGAAGTGGACCGCAACCCGCTGTTTCGGGGCACAGTAGTCAAAGAAGACCGTTCGCTGATGAACGCCTGCTTCGTGATGGCGGAAAAATATGCCGCCCTCGAAAAAGAGTTTTTGCAGGAGACTGAGGCCAACGGCATGGTCGGTCTGAAAGGACACCGCTCGGTGGGCGGCTTCCGGGCCAGCATTTATAACGCCATGCCCAAAAGCAGCGTGCAGGCTTTGGCGGATCTGATGGCGGATTTCGCGCAGCGCAAGGGGTAGATAAGCAAATGGAGCGCAGCGACATCCCGATTTTCATCGGAAGGGCAAGAAGCAAGTAAAACAACGAAATTATATGGCCGCCATTTCTACTTGAAATGGCGGCTTTTTGATGCCCCTACCAAGGTTTTACATCTCCTTTACACTGTTTTACAAGCATTTATCGATGCTCCACGGCTCGGCCTGTACTTTTGGTGCATCGTTCGTTTAAAGAAACAACACACATGACCACAGTAATTCGCCTCGTGCTCTTCCTTGTTTGCTGCGCTATTTTTAGTCCGGCCTTCGGCCAAAAACTCTTCCAGAGTTGCACCGCCGCTTTTCTGAACAACAAAATCGTGGTGGACGATTATTCTCCCCAAGGCAAATGCGGCGTCGCCGCCACGGCGACCGGCCGACTGACGGTCTGCACCGCCGACCTATCGCTGACTTCGAGCGTAGCAGTGGACAAGATTGTTTTCAAGATCGCCATCCGCGACCAAAACACCAAGACGCTGGTGATGTATTCCAACGAGGATTTCCAGCAGGTGGACATCCAACGGGTATTGTCCAAATGCCGACAAGGCGACCATATTGTACTGCTCACCCTGGACAGCCAATACGCGCTGCCGCATAACGAAATCCTGGTGCTTTGATTCAGTTGTCCTGTCGCAACGCAGGGAAGATATCTACACCAGCCAAGTACCACGCAATCCCCGGCCAACGGCAGCTCTAAGAGGCTGGTGTAGAAGTCTGCGTCACTACGACCTGACAACTCCACAAAAACAGGATTTTAACGTATTCACAGGGTGCATTTCAAACTTTCGCACCCATTTAAACCTCGTAATGCCGAGAAGGTCCTCTTCCGAATTTATCTGCGGCGCGATGGTGTCATCGTCAATGATGAAAAGTGCGATGGCACCCAGCAAGTATTCAGCGTTAAAATATCGGAAGTATTGAAATTGGCTAAGCCCGGCGATCATCTGATCATCGAGCCAGTACGGAGGAGCGACCGCAAGGGAAAACGTATTATTAAAGTGATCGAGGGCGGAGGCGGAGGCGGTTGTTAAGTATGGCGAATCGGGGCAGCGGGGCTATCTTTGCGGATATGACTCGTTCGGCAATCAAAAAATTAGCCGTAGCCGTCGCATTGTTGTTGACAGGCTTGCTGTTCACTCGGTTTGCCTCGCTGACGCCGACTTCCAGCGAGGCCGATAACCATCGCTTTGATGAAAAAGTCAACCTTGCGCTTCGCCGCACCGCACACCATTTATTGGCAGAAAGCGGCGATTCTACGTCCCGCATTGCGCCGGTGGAACGGCTGGACGCGAGTAGATTTCTGCTGCGTTTGGAACGCCCGTTCGATTATAATCGGTTGCCCGCGCTGTTGCAGGAGTCATTCCGTCTGCATGACATTCAGAGCAATTATGATGTAGCGGTGCTGAATTGTGTGGATGGCGATTTGCTGTTGGGGTACAATATTCAGGATGTGCAGCAAGGCAATGGCATTCCCTGCGGTGGCCGCGAACAAGGCGGCAGTTGCTATGATTTGCAAGTCACTTTTGCGTTGCCGAAGACCTCCCCCACCCAATCCATTGGCTGGTGGATATTGGCCAGCGGCTTTTTGCTGGGGAGTATTTCCTACGCCGTCTGGCAATGGGCTGCCCGAAATAAAAAAAGTGTACCGGTCGCCCCGCCCGTTACTGCGGAGGAACCCACGCGCTTACCTTTTGGCAGTTCGAGCCTTGATTTTGCCAATCAAACGCTGCTGGTCGGCTCCATGCAGCATCAATTGACTTATCGCGAAACGAAATTGCTCCACCTGTTTGTCAGTCATTTAGGCCAACTACTGGAACGCGATTTCATTCTTCAATCTGTTTGGCAAGACGAAGGCATCATCGTCGGGCGCAGTGTGGACGTGTTCGTGTCGCGCCTGCGCAAAATGCTGCGCGAAGACGCGACCGTGCGCATTGCGACGGTGCATGGCGTGGGCTATCGGCTGGAAGCAGCAAGCACGAAAGAGGATGCGAGTAGTTGATCGAAGCACTTGATTATCAGTAAATTGATCAGATAATCGCATCTTCAAATCCTCAATTGGCACTATCAATCGTGATTGGCTCTTCCACGGAAGCGGCCACCGTTGCTTTTTTCCCGTTCTATCTGCTCGTTCAGCCGGTACATGAGGACGGCCACGATCAGCATAGAAACTATGACGACGTAACCCAACGTGTCGTAGTGCCGCAGTGGGCCGTCATCGCTTTTCACCACGATCGCCCCGGCCAAGGCAGCCGCCAGTCCGCCCGAAATCTGCTGCACCGCCGAGTTGACACTCATAAAAGCACCCCGATCTTGCGGCGAAGGAATGCCCGTCAACAGGGCGGAAGAAGAAATCATTCGGGCAGAAATGCCTACCCACAACACTACGCTTAGCACAATCAGCAGCCAGAGCGGAGTGACGCCCAGATTGGTGTAAATACCCACCAGCACCATGCTGACCACTGTACCAGCCAGGAACAGGTTGAACTTGCCATACTGGTCGCTGGCCTTGCCGAGCAATGGCCCGAAAAGGATGGCCCTAATCCGGCATTTCTTCGATACAAAAGCCCAGCCTCCGCACGGTGGCGAGTACCAGTTCCAAACAGACATGGTCGCTCTCAATACGGAACACTTTATCAAAGTCCTCCGCATCGAGCGTGCAGCGTTGAATGCCCGGCAGACTTTGGACTACTTCGCAAACACTGGCGGCACTGCCCGGAATATTGGTTTTGAAAACTGAAATAATGCTCGTACTTTCCATAAAACTGGCCTCCATAAACATTTATTTCGTTTTAATTGAGGCAAAAATAAAGCATTTTTGATTTATTAAAAGTAATTTCGCATTAATTTATAAATTTTTGCATCATTTTCGATACATTTGACTGATGAATAAGACCGTCCACTTAGTCAACGAATGGGCCAGCTTCGAGGCAGGCCACCCCGAAGCGAGCATCGAGGATTTTTGCCGCTATTACGTGATGGCGCAACACGCAAACCAAACAATCGGACCAAATTTTAAGGGAACTGGCGTGCCGCCCAGCCCAGGCTCCTACCTGATGAAGCTGTTGGGGTACATCGTGCGCATTTTCCAGACGTATATTAACAATGCATTTTCCGAAATCACGGAAATCAAGCAGCCCGAGGATTTTTATTTCCTGAACCATATTTCGCACTTCGGCGAATGCCGCAAGACAGACGTAATCAACGCGCAATTGCTGGGTCTTTCCACAGGCATCGACGTGCTGAACCGGCTGTTGGCCCACGAACTGATCGAAGAGCGCAACGACCCCGACGACAAACGAGCCAAACGGATCAAGCTAACCGGAAAAGGCCGCAGCGTGCTACACCAATGCTACCGGCAGGCGGGCAAGGTGAGCGATATTGTGTTGACCGACATGAGTGAGGAAGACATTCGCCTGGCCATCCAGTTGTTGCGCGGCATCGAGATAAAACACGTTGCGTTGGTCTTTGAGCTGCGCGACAAACCGCTGGACGAGATCTATGAAAAGGTAGTTGGGCACCCTCCACCACCCTAGGACTGGAGCAAAGGACACGATTCGGCAAAATAACGGTGGGGGCTCAAAGCATTTTTCCTTCCATCAAGACCACCTTTTCTACCGACTGATCTTTCCAGTGCAGGCACGCTTGTCGCACCGGGTCTTGCGCAAATTGCGCATAGTCCTGTTGGCTTTTAAAAGACACTATATGTATCTCGTAGGGCCGCTCGAAATTGATTTCCACGAAGCTCGCTTCCTCTGGGCGAAGGCGGAACAAGAGCTGGCCGTTGTATTGCGCCAACAAGGGCAGAACTACGTCTTCGAACTTGTCAAACAAGGCCTCGCCGCCAGGACGGAGGTAAATTAGCTGGGTCAGGTAGATCATAATGGTTTATTATTTTTTTAACGCCTGCGCTTTGCAGGCCATAGCCTGTTCATTATCAGGCTGTTGCATAAGTACTTCTTCCAGCCAAACCAAGCCTTCTTTCGGCAGTCCGCATTCGACGAGGCGGCAACCGATTTTTAGCGAAGTCGTGATCCGCAAGGACGTGTGGGCGAAAGCAAGATCAAAATCCTTTTTTGCCTCGGCCTTTTGCCCCAACACTTGCTTCGATACCCCGCGATATAAATACGCTCCGGAGGATGCAGCATTGTTTTCCAACAGCTGATCGAAATTAGCAATAGCCTCGCGGTGCTTGCCTAATGATTGGTAAGACAGGCCGCGGTCGAAATAACCCTCAAACTTTTTAGGATCCATTGCCTGCAAACGGTCGAAATCGGCGATGGCTTCTACAAAGTGGTTCAACTGCCGATGTACCGCAGCCCGGAGGTCAAGGGCGTAATAATGGCCGGGATCGGCCCGCAGAGCCTTGGTCAAATCAATCAAGGCCTTTTCGTTTTCCCCAAAACCATACTGGATGTTGCCGTGCCAAAAGTGGGCTTCCGCAAAATCGGGCCGCCATTGCACCGCCTTTTCCAGGTCTTTGAGGGCGGCTTCTTTCTGATCGGTCATCATTTTTACGCAGGCCCGGCCAAAATAGGCGTCCGCGTTTTTGGCATCCAGACGAATGGCGCGGTTGTAGTCGGCCAAAGCCAACGAATCATGGTGCAACTGATAGTGTGCATACCCGCGCCCGACCAAAGCAACCGAATTTTTGGGCCGCATCTGAACGTAAATGTCGTAGTCTGTGATAGCCTCGCGGTAATTGGACTGTACCTCTTGTGCGTCGGCGAGGGCTGCTTTGCGCTTAGCACGCTCGAGGTAGGCATCGGCGTAATCGCCTTTGAGTTCGATGGCCTGATCCAGCAATTCAATGGATTTGGCCGGGTCTTTCTCGGCCACGGCCTGATTGTACAGTTTCTTTTCGTCAGAATCTCCGGTCGCTGATCCTTGAGTGTGTTCCGCCTCCGTGGAGAGGTCTTCCGCCTGTTTCCAGCCAACGGCGAGTGCTTCCAGCCGGGCGCGTTTGGGCGGGTGGGTCTTGGAGTCGCTGGCCGACGAAAAAGTGCTGATGCCCGCCTGTGCCTCTTCCAAGGTGGCTCCAAGCCGGAACAAAATACCGCCTGCAAATCGGTCGGCTTCCAGCTCGTATCGCTTGCGGATGGCGGGGTTGGTCTCTTCCAAATCGTGGCTACTGAGGTGATGCCCTATCTCGTGGGCCAGCACGCAATACGCCGCCCACTTGGTTTTGGCCTCTTGCTTGAACTTTTCCAGAAAGGCCGTGCTGTACAAGATGAACCGCTGCTTGCCAATGGTCGTGGCCAGCGCGTTGTTGCAGTCCGCCGACTTGATGATAAAATTTTGCGGCAGCACATTCACCTCCATCACGCGCTCCACGATCTGTTTCGCCTCCGCAGAGGCCTCATAGGTGTAAACCTCCGCCAGCGAATCATCGGCGGCGAAGTTGCAGCTGTGGGCAATGGTCATGGCCTCTTGGGCCGAAAGGAAAATATGGGGCAGCCAAAAAGAGAGGAAGAAGAGCAGAAATTTCATCGTTATCGGTTTTTAAGATTGCTTATCAATGCTTTGTAAATACTTGCCAATTTTTGGGCAACCATTCTTTTTTATCTTTCTGTCGGAATCCGTCCGCTCAAAAGGGGGTAAACCGTTACAACTTCTCCATAAAATCAATCGCCGCCATCGTCATCCGGTTCAGGTCGCGTTGCAAAGCCTCGGGCGGCAGCAGGTTCAGATCGCGCTGTTTCAACCATTCGGCGTGTTGGCCCTGAAGCATCACAACCCCATCCACATCGGTTTTGGGCTGGCTGCGCAAATAATTCAAGGTTGGGCCAACACCCTCTTCGGCAATCAAAAGATCGAAGGCTTCTCCCTGTTGCACACTGCCTATGCGTTGGGCAAATTCGGCCTTTTTGGCTACATACTGCTGCAAAATAGCGGCATTGGGACGAAACAGCGGCTCTTTGCGAAAATACAACAACGCGAAAGCGAGCAGCAAAACAACCTGAAAAGGCAGCAGCCAAGCGTACGATTTTGCCAAATACGTTTCGATACTCCAGTTTTTCGTAGCCAGCGGCAAAGCAAAAAGCGTCAACGTGACCAGCAGGAGATACGCCAAAGCCCCCACATAAAGGGCCAGAAAAGTTGCCCGTAACAGCACCTTCGAGGGGTTCTTGTTCATCAAGACGGCGGCGAACAACAGCCCCAGCACGGGCAGCAACTGCGCAAAAATCCAACCCCAGGCTTGCATCTCGATGCCTTCCAACTTGCCGGTCAGCGTCTGCACAAAGACCAGCAAAATGAGCGCAGCCGTGAAGCCGAGCCACAGCCAGAGCAGTCTTTTCCGGGTATCGGCGAGGAGGAGAAGCATGGGATAAGGTGTTGAAAATGTTGAGAGAAAGGGTGAAGATGGTTGAGAAAAAAATATGAAGACTATTTAGAAAACCCCGGGAGGACACTCCGTATTTTCTCAACCTGCGAAGCAGCCTCCACCATCTCAACACTCTCCACAGATTACAGCCCCAGACCGCTTCCCAGTCCTGACTTCACTAAGTGCGTCCGCGCATCAAAACGGGGAGAAGGACATTTTTGCACCGGCTTGCGGTTGCTTTCCGGTACCTCAAATTCGTACACCAAAACAGTAATGTCAAAATCCGCCGTAAGCGGAACAGCCGCCAAGCGGCGGGGCAATTTGTTGAAGCCCTGGTTGAGCCAGGCCGTCGCCTGCTCTTTTGATACGCGCGCCGCGTCGCCCCCGAACGATTGGTTGGTGGCCACCAAAACGAATAACCGGAAATAGCCCTTTTGCGGCATCACCAGTGCTTTGAAGTAGTCCAACACTCCCGCAAAGTTATCCTGTGCCGGGTAATCGAGCCAGCGGGTACGGTCGTTGCGCACCGTGCCGTCGGCGGCGTTATACTGTTCCAATTGCGTGACCAGCGCAAAGCCATTGGGTACCGAAAAATAACTGCGTTGCGCGTAGCCTTGGGCATCGAGGGCGAGGCGCACCTTCATCTCCGCTCCGCCGAGGGTTTTCAAGCCCGCCAAAAAAGTAGCGGGCAGTTCGAAGCGGGCATTGCAGGCGGGCGGCGGCCAGGGAAAGGCGGGCAGTGTCAGCCCCTCCAGTTTCGGATCGTCCTCGAAGGGCAGGCTGTTGATTTGCATGGCCCGCTCGGCCTTGGCGAAGCCGGCCAGCACCGCTTGGCGGCGTTCTGCTGCGGACAAGCCGTAGGACGAGGGCATTTTTTTCAAAAACGCTTCGATATCCGGTTGGGAAAAGCCTTTTTTCGAGAGTACGTAGCCCATGAACCAATCGGCTTCCAATTCTTCCACGCGGCGACGTACAGTGCTGAAAGTGTGCAAGTTGGCATGGTGTCCGATCTCATGGGCCAAGGCACCAAAAACTTCGAGTGCGCTGCTTTTTTGCACAAAATCGAGGCTGTACAACAGGTAACGCCGCCCACTTTCTAGCGCAGCGGACACGTTTTCCACGTTGGTCTGCACCAGTTCAAAGTCCAACTCCCCATCGCCCAAGGTGCCGATTTCTTTGACCCAACTACTCACCCGGTCATTTTCAGGAAAACGATACAGTTCCTCGTCTGGGGGGCCACCGGAGTAACTACAGCGTCGATCCAGCTTCCATTCCAGCAATTCCTGTGCCTCGGACACTGATAGGCAGGACAAAGACAATAAGAAAAAAAAGACGTAACGCAGTAGAGGGGAATGTTTCATGGCCTTGATTTGGTGTATTACAATTGCACAAAAGTGCAAATCCAAGCCAAATATACTGGTATGCCTTACCTTTCGTCCTGTTATCTAAAAATGTTCTATGCCTTCTATGCTCCGTTTTGCCCCAGTTTTGCTGTTAATCGCCGTGTTTTCGGGTGCCTGCCAAGCCCAATCGGACGCATACATCCCGTTCCCCTACGAGATCAAAAAAGAAGTCACCGGCGATAGCGCGATGGTGGTGTCGGCGCACCCATTGGCTACCAAGATCGGCAGCGACATATTGCGCCAAGGCGGCAACGCCATTGATGCGGCCGTGGCCGTCCAGTTTGCGCTGGCTGTTGTGTACCCCCAGGCCGGCAACATCGGCGGTGGCGGCTTCCTGGTGTACCGCAACGAAAACAACCGTATGCTGTCCCTCGACTATCGCGAGAAAGCCCCGGCGGCGGCCACTGAGACCATGTACCTCGATTCCGTCGGCCAGGTTATCCCCAGCAAAAGCCGCCTTGGCGCGTTCGCCTGTGGCGTGCCGGGCACTGTGGATGGCATGTGGGAAGCCCATCAAAAGTATGGTCACTTGCGTTGGGATGCCCTGCTCTATCCAGCCATCCAACTGGCCGAGAAAGGCTTCCAGGTCACTGAGCAGGAGGCACAAAACCTTAACCGGGAGCGGACAACGTTCCTGCGGCACAGCTCGCTCCAGCCTGCTTTTGTGAAAATACCCCAGGCATGGGTGGCTGGTGACTGGCTCATCCAAAAGGAACTGGCCTTGACCCTCCGCCGGGTGGCCAGCGATGGGCGCAATGGTTTCTACACCGGGCCAGTCGCCCGCCTGATTGTCAAAGAAGTGCAACAACAAAACGGCCTAATCACCGAAAAGGACTTGGCCGATTACCACAGCGTGTGGCGGAAACCCTTGGAATTCAACTATCGGGATTTACACATCATTACTATGCCGCCGCCGAGCAGTGGGGGCATTATTTTGCGCCAACTGCTGGCCATGATGAGCGAGTGCGGGCTGAAAAATACCACCTTTCACTCCACAGCGGCCGTCCACCTCATGGTAGAGGCCGAGCGCCGGGCCTACGCGGATCGCGCCGAGTACATGGGCGACCCCGATTTCTGGAAGGTGCCGCTTAAGACACTGACCGATTCGGTCTACATCAAAAACCGGATCGCCGATTTCCAGCCGAACAGTGCCAGCACCAGCCAGAAAATCACCGCCGGGGCCATCAAGGAGAGTCCGGAGACTACCCATTTTTCCATTGTGGATGCCGCAGGGGCTGCTGTCTCGGTGACGACTACCTTGAACGACAGCTACGGGAGCCGCACGGTGGTGGCGGGCGCAGGCTTTATTTTGAACAATGAAATGGACGATTTTAGCGTAAAACCCGGCGCGCCCAATCTCTACGGGGCTATCGGCGGCAAGGCCAACGCGATTGCCCCGCACAAGCGGCCACTGAGCAGTATGACGCCTACCATCGTGACGCGGGGCGGCAAAAACTGGCTCGTGGTCGGCTCCCCCGGCGGCACCACTATCCCCACCAGCGTTTTTCAGATTATTGTGAACCTGACCGATTTCGGCATGACCCTGCCCGATGCGGTACGCGCCAAACGGTTTCACCACCAATGGCAACCCGACAAGATTTTTATAGAAGAAGAGGCCTTGCCCGCCACAGTGATATCACAGCTGGAAGCCATGCGCCACATCGTAGAGCCGCGCGGCCCCATCGGCCGGGTGGAGGCCATCCTCCGCTTGCCCGATGGCCGGTGGCAGGGTGTGGCGGATGAACGGGGGGATGATGCGGCAGGCGGGTTTTAATGATGAATGGTGAATGCCTTAATGATGAATATTTTTAGCCATTAATATTTTCGATGATGGAAACAAATATACAGTCTACAGGAAAAGCGGATCCTTTGCGGGACAAATCTTTTCATTTGGCAATAAGGGTTGTTAAGCTTTGCCAATACCTCGTAGGGTCCAAACAAGAGTTTGTGCTGAGTTTGAGCATAAAGGCCACTACTATCCTCGTTTTCGTCATTGCCACCATTTGCCTCCTTCA
Organism: Saprospirales bacterium; assembly: GCA_043753125.1. Taxonomy (GTDB): domain Bacteria; phylum Bacteroidota; class Bacteroidia; order Chitinophagales; family Saprospiraceae; genus M3007. Next base: position 15,204 of record JAYUXG010000429.1, read on the forward strand.
GTAATTTATCATTAAATAATTTATCATTCATCATTCAAAAATAGTAGTCGTTGGCGCAGGCCGTGTAGCCACCCATTTAGGCAAACACCTGAAAGACAAAGGCTTAAATGTAATACAAGTGCTGAACCGCACGGCCCAGCCTGCCCGTGCTTTGGCCGCTACACTGCATACCGAATGGTCGGATCGCTGGTCGGATGTGCGGCCCGATGCTGACTGGCTGCTGCTGGCCGTCCGCGACGATGCCATTGGTGAGGTGGCGGCGGCCTTGGCTGCTTATGTGCCACACACGTTGGCTACGCATACTTCCGGGGCGACACCCGGTACGGTGCTGGCCCCGCATTTCCGGCGGTTTGGCGTATTTTATCCCCTCCAGTCTTTTTCGCCGGAGCGGGTGCCGGATTGGCCGATTATCCCCCTGTGCGTGGATGCCACCCATCCATCTGACCTCCTATTTTTGGAAGAAATGGCCGCCCAACTGGGTGCGCGCGCTTGGCGGGTCAATGACGAACAGCGGGCCGCCCTGCACGTCGCTGCCGTCTTTGCCAATAATTTTGTCAACCATTGCTACACGGTGGCCGAACAGTTGCTGGCCGAAAAAGGGCTGCCCTTCGAGCTGTTGCATCCGCTGATGACCGAAACGTTGGCTAAGGCCCTCGCGTACTCGCCTGCCCAAGTACAGACCGGCCCGGCCCGGCGCGGCGACCAAGCGACTTTGCAGCGCCACTTGGCCTTGCTGGCCGGGCATCCCGATTGGAAGGCTATGTACGCCGCCATTTCGCAAAGTATTTCCCTGGTAGAAAAATAAATTTCTTTCTTTCTTTCTTCCGGTTCGGTATTTTTGGCGCACCCGACCAGCTGACTATATTCCTACAGATCGAGTTGATTTGTTCCTGTGACCATCGCGTATCGGCGTCTCATCACTTCTTTTTTGCGGAGCGTCGTTTCTCTCACTGGCACTGCGGGCCATACCGTAGTGTGCAAAACATAGTTTATGACGAATGCCCGCCTCAGTGCCATCGGTATGGCTGTGCCCGAAAAAGTGATTGACAATCAATACTTTGAGTCTTTGATTGATACCACCGACGAGTGGATTGTGTCGCGCACGGGCATTCGCACCCGCTACTACACCGGGCCGGACGAATTCACCAGCGACCTGTGCGTACGGGCCGTGGAAGACCTTGCTGCCCACCACGAAATTGCCCTTGGCGACGTGGATATGATCATCGTGTCCACCGTCACGCCCGACCAACCGATGCCCAGTATGGCTTGCCGGGTACAGTATCGGTTGAATATGCCCCGCGCCGGAGCACTGGATGTGTATGCCGCCTGCGCCGGTTTTTCTTACGGCGTGGTGCTGGCCAAGGGCCTTATCGCGGCAGGCACCCATCGCAAAGTGCTGGTCATTGGGGCGGAAACGCTGTCGAAGGTGACTGATTTCGAGGATCGCACGTCGTGTTTTTTGTTTGGCGACGGGGCCGGAGCCGTGCTTGTAGAGGCGGATGCCCTCGGTAATATTGGAGCCTGTGTGACCGGCGCCAACGGCGAGGGCGGCAGCGACCTGTATATGTCGGGGTTGGCCGAGACGCTGAATGGCCTGCCGATCAAGCGCAACCGGACCATCGTACAAAATGGGCGCAAGGTGTTCAAGTGGGCGGTCAACACGGTGAGCGCGCAGATCAAGGTGTTGCTGGAAAAGAATAATCTGACCTTGGAAGAAATCGATTGGATGATCCCGCATAGTGCCAACCTGCGCATCCTCGAAGCCATCTGCAACGACACGGGATTCCCGATGGCCAAAGTACTGGAAAGCATCGTGGACTATGGCAATACGTCTTCGGCCACGATTCCTATCGCGCTTTGCAACGGCATCCGATCGGGAAAGGTAAAACGCGGCGACCGGATTCTTTTTATTGGCTTTGGTGGCGGGCTGGTGTTTGCGGGAACAATTATTCAGTGGTAAGGGGTTTTCGAGAAATTAATCAATTTTCCATCTCCCCAATATCCAGCAACCACTTACATGATACGCCCAGCGCAAATCTTCCTCTTGTTCTTCCTATCCGCCATTGTGTATCAAGCGTATGGGCAAAGCGAGCGGGTATACCCAGTATGGGATCTATCCAAACCGGCCTTGTTTCCGAATGGCGAGTTCTGGAATTTTTGTCGGCAACATTTCTACTATCCCGCCGAGGCCCTACAAAAAGGTTTGGGTGGACATACCGCAGTGTCATTTGTGGTGGAAAAGGATGGCACCCTGACCGATGTCCGGGTACTCCGGCCAATTGGTGGGGGATGCACAGAGGTACTCCGAAAGGCAGTGTGCGAAGCGATGCCCTGTTGGAATCCAGCAGAAGCAAACGGCCATCCGGTGCGACAAAGCGTAATGCTCTGCTTTTACTTCCATCCGTACACCGGCAAGGTTGATTTTTTATGTATAACTTCCCCTAATCTGGACTGTTTGCACGAAGAGTTCGCCGCGCTTACCGAAAAGGAGTATTATAAGGTCAATGTAGCTCTACGCTCCAGATATATACCCGACGCAGCCATCAAACTACGCATTCCCGCAGAACTGAAATCAGCCCGAGCCAATGTAGAGGCAGTAGTAGCCTACACTATAAGTGCCAGCGGGGTACTCGAGGATGCCCGTTTGCAGCATGATCCGGGCTATGGTTGTGGAGAAGCGGCCTTGGAGTATGTGCGGGCGAAAAAATATTGGGTCCCGCAGTATTATTACGATACCTGTTTCGCGCAAAAAAAGATTGAAATCGTTTCGTTCTGTACGGATACGGCGGCTTTGCGCAGTTCCGAAAAAATATTTACAGAAACAGAACTGCACCCGGATGACTTAGAAAATCAACATCTTTACCGCGAATACCTGCGGGACACCCTCACCAAAAGTGGATGGATAAAGGTAGATTATGTAGTGGAGAAGGATGGCCATGTTTCTACTGTACAGTTTGGGCCGACCAGTGATTCCCGCTCATTGGCGGCGGCCCGGAAAATAATGAGCCAGCAAAGTCAAACGAAAACCTATACCTTCTGTGGCCTGCTCTGTCGCGTTCGGTTAGAGCGTTATTTATATTTCTCCATAGAAGACAAAAGCAAAAGAATGCTGAGCGTTTCGCCGGAGGCGGCAAAGATACCTCTAAGTAACAAGGTGTATCGGGCGGACGAAGTCGATCAACCCGCTGCCCACCGCTATGGCGAATATGGAGTTCGTCAGCTGTCGCGCAAGATTTGGAAATACCCGGCAGAAGCGCGACAGAAAAGACTGGAAGGGATAGTCTATATCCAGTTACGCATTGAAAAAAGGGACACGACGTATGGTAAAATCTACTCGGACATAGGCGGAGGCTGCGGGGAAGATAGCCCTGCGCATTGTGCAGAGCGAGACCTGGCACTGGAATCCGGCCCTTATTAACGGTCATCCGGTCAGTTCTACCATATTGGTGCCCGTTCTATTTCAATTAGATAACTAGCTCGAAGCGAGGTTTACGAAGCCTCGAAGGTTTCGTAAACGTTTCTCTTGCGTAATATCAGTAACTAAGCCTGACCCCTTTTAAAGCCCCTCCGCATTTTTCTCAACAATCTCAACATCTTCCTAAAACAATGGCAAAAATCAAAGTAGGCGTAGTCGGCACCGGTTTTATCGGGCCAGCGCATATCGAAGCACTCCGCCGCCTCCCGAACGTGGAAGTAACCGCACTGTGTGAGGTAAACATCGAACTGGCCACCACCAAAGCCGAGCAGCTGGGCATAGAACGGCCCTGCACGTTCGAGCAATTGCTGGCTATGGACGACATTACTTGTGTACACGTTTGTACGCCTAATTTCTTGCATTATGCCCAAGCGAAAGCAGTTTTACTGGCTGGAAAGCACGTCGTCTGCGAAAAGCCATTGTCCAAAGACCTCCACGAAGCTAAAGAACTAGTGGCGTTGGCACGAGAAACAGGTCTGGTGAATGCCGTACACTTCAATTTGCGCTATTATCCATTGGTGCGCCAGATGAAGACCATGCGCGAACAGGGCGATCTGGGCGATATTTATTCTATTTTGGGGTCTTATCTGCAAGACTGGTTGTTCTATGCCACCGACTATAACTGGCGCCTGGAACCCGACAAATCAGGCGACTCCCGGGCCATTGCGGATATTGGTTCGCACCTGATGGATGTGATCGAATACATTACGGGTTTAAAGACCGTGGAAGTCATGGCCGACTTTAATACGATCCATAAAACCCGCAAGAAGCCATTGAAGCCCGTGGAAACCTATTCAGGCAAAATGTTACAGCCCGAGGACTACGCTGACGTGGTCATCAATACCGAAGACCACGCCAACGTACTGTTGCGTTTTGATAATGGCAATCGTGGTTCGATTACCGTATCGCAGGTATCGGCAGGGCGCAAAAACCAGTTGAAACTAGAGATTTCTGGTTCCAAGCAGACTTTGGCCTGGAACTCGGAGTCTCCCAACCAACTCTGGATCGGCAACCGCGACCGGAGCAATGAAGTACTGATGCGCGACCCCTCTTTGGCCTACGCGGCAGCCCGCGACATCATGAGTTTCCCCGGAGGCCATAATGAGGGTTTTCCGGATACCTCTAAGCAGTTGTTTAAAGAAGTGTATGCCGCTGTAACTACTGGTAAGCAGCCGGAGAATCCCTCCTTTCCCACTTTTGCGGATGGTTACCGGGAACTGTTGATTTGCGAAAGAATATTGGAAAGCAATCGTAAACAGGGTTGGGTGACGGTGTAGTTGTCTACACTAATTGGTTTGCTACAAATTGCACATTACCGCTGTTTAATTCTTCACACGCAGCAAGCATACTATTGAGCAATACTATTTCTAAAAAAATAGTATTGCTCAATAAAACCAAGTGAAATCTTGTTATCACCTTTCCAGTGCCACCCGATCCCAAACCCCCAACAGTACCTGCTCATCCACCTCCCACGTCCAAACCCAACGCGCCTGCGCACAACCGCCCTGTAGCCGCGCATACAAGCCTGCCTCCTCGCGCAATCGCCGAATCGCCGCCGCAATAGTAATAGGCGACAGCTCATCCAACAAAACGGCCACCTCGTGCTGCGCGTTCAAAGCGCGGTATTCCGGGAAGTTCATCGTCACCACTGGCACCTCTGCCTGCACATAGTCAAAGAACTTATTGGCCAGCGAATAGTAATACGACAAGCCAAGATTTTCTAGTAAATTTAGTCCCACCCAAGCCTGTGCAGTCAGCACTTTCAAATCCTTAGGCTGCACAAAACCCAAAAAATGCACCTTGTCCTGCACGTCCAACTGCACTGCCAGTTGGCGCAAGTCAACAGATAGATCGCCCTCCCCTACCAGCCAAAGTTGCACAT
>JAYUXG010000430.1:0-3642 GCA_043753125.1 Saprospirales bacterium
CAAGGAAGCCAACAACTACCTCGGTTGGGGAGCCGGGCCACGGGCCAGCCAATACCTCGTGCTGGGGGCCAAATGCCATGCCGCCATCCGTGGCAAGTATTCGCCCGACGTGGAAGACGTGCAGGCCATCGCCAACTTAGTGCTGCGCCACCGCATCGTGCGCAACTACAAGGCCGAAGCGGAAGGCATTACCGAGGAAAATATTATCGAGGCGTTGTTATAAGGCGCACCTTCATCTCCCCAATGCCCACCGCAAAAAATCCGGCATGGCCTCGCCCCAGGTGGATGGTTCGTGCTGACCTCCCTCTATTTCCAGATAGCGGATGGCCGAATGGGGAAGGCCATGCCGCCGCAGGGTGTCGATCAAGTGCAGCGTGTCGTCAATCGAGTCAATCACACCATTATTATTGCGGTCGTCCGTCTCGTCCAGGGTGCCACACTGAAACCAGTAGCGCTGCCTCAAGTCGCTGATCTCTGCTTGGTGAATGACATCGTGCATGATGCGGTCGGCGTCGGGGTCGGCATGATTCACCGGCGACCAGCGCCACCACAGGGCACCGGAAAACACGCCCACTACGCCGAAGATGCCAGGATAAGCCCAGGCGATGTCTATGGCCGAAAGGCCGCCCAAAGAAAAGCCCGCGATAATGGTCTCCTCCGGGCATCCACTTACCCGGAGACGTTGCAAAAGATACGGCAATAATTCCTTGATAATGAAAGCCGTATGTTGAGCAGCCTTATCGCCTCGGCCCTTGTAGTCCACTTGACGCATCGTGCCGTATTCCCGGTATCGTTCGTGGTTGGCATAGATGCCGACGACAATGCAGGCAGGGATTTGCTGGGTATAATACAGGTGCTGCAAGATGTCAGCAAAATGCATGCGGGGCAAATCCTGCCCATCGTTGAATACGATCAAGGGCAGTCGGACACCACGGCGCAGGTGGTAGTCTGGCGGCAAGTACACATCAAATTCCACTTCCCTTCCCAAAGCAAGGGACTCGAAATGCCGGACCTGCCGAATATGCGGTGCCTTGCGGTGCAGCAGTTCGTGGAAAGTCTCAATAGGCTTTTGCCAAAAGTTCATGGGCGGTGGATTTGTGGCATCCTTGCTCGGGCCAGGGCCAGTGCTTTTTGTAATTGCTGCTCCTCGGAGAGTAAAGTATTATCAATGACTACCGCGTCGTCGGCCTGGCGGAGAGGACTGTCGGCACGCGAAGAGTCGATGCGGTCGCGTTCTAGCAGGTTGCGCTGGATGGCGGCCCAATCGGCGTCAATGCCCTTGGCGGCCAGTTCGAGGTGGCGGCGGCTGGTGCGCACGTCCGGCTCCGCGACGAGGAATATTTTGAGCTCAGCGTCGGGGAAAACCACTGTGCCGATGTCACGCCCGTCGGCTACAATGCCCCGGCGCCGACCCATCGCCTGCTGCTGGCGTACCATCGCCCGCCGCACGGCAGAGATGGTGGACACCGGGCTGACGTGGTCGCTGACCAGCATTCCACGGATTTCGCGCTCAATGTCCTCGCCGTTCAGGAAAGCGTGATTTTGACCACTTACCCGCTCAAAATGAATCTCGATTTGCTGTAAAGTAGCCTCCACGGCGGCTGGATCGTAGTAATCCACCTCGTTGCGCAGAAAGAACAGCGTGACGGCGCGATACATCGCTCCGGAATCTAAATAGGCGTAATGCAGGTTTTTGGCCATGCCCTTGGCCAGGGTACTCTTGCCACAAGAGGAATATCCGTCGATGGCCACGATGATTTTCTTGGCCGGGAGCTGCCCGGAAGCTCCGCTTTGCTGATTCATGTCGTTGTTTTGCGCTGCGCAAAAATGGGACAAATCGGCTATTTTTACCCCGCATTGGAAGATCATTTTCCAACTAATCTCTTTGTTTGCCGAAGCTCAGTCTCAGTACCTACGCCGAACGGCTTCGGCACTTATAAGCGCGAGGGCGAATTCTAAACCACTTATACTACTGATGAGTGAATTTTTTGGGCGGATCGTCCTGCCCTTACTTTTCCTGTTCTATTTGGCGGTTACCGCCTTTCAATTGGTCTGTTGGCTGGGTATTTTTGACCGTTTTGCCCATTTTCTTGCCCGTTTGCCTTCCCAACCCGTTGCGCACTTCCCTCTTCCCGATAGAAGAACCAACGAAAGCCAGCATTTGAACCCTGTCAATTGCCAATTGCCGGTTGCCAATTGCCCTTTGCCCTTTCCGGTTTCGGTAGTGGTCTGTGCCCGCAACGAGGCGGAGAACCTGCAACGCCATATTCCGCTCTGGTTGGCGCAGGAGTACGCCGGGGAGTGGGAACTGGTGGTGGTGGATGATGCTTCCGACGATGCAACGCCCGCCATTTTGCGATCTTTTCAACAGAATAATCCCCGCTTGCGGGTGGTGCGGATGGCTGAAAAAAAGTCGCTGGGCAAAAAAGCGGCCCTGACGCAAGGAGTGGCCGCCGCCCGGTATGAACAATTGTTGCTCACCGATGGCGACTGTGCCCCAACGGGCATCCACTGGCTGGCCCACTTGGCCAAGGGGCTGGCGGAGACGCCGCAGACGGAGATCGCGCTGGGCTACGCGCCCCTCGTCCCGGCACCGGGCCTACTGAACAGCTGGGCGCGGTTTGAGACGGCCTATACGGCACTGCAATATTTGGCCTTTGCGCACGTGCGGATACCCTACATGGGGGTGGGCCGCAATATGGCCTGGAAACGCTCGCTGTTCCGGCAGGCCGGTGGCTTTGTCCGCCACGCCGATGTGCCTTCCGGCGACGATGATCTATTGGTCAATGCAGTGGCGCAGCCTGGCCGCGTGGCCCTTTGCCTGGACCCCGCTTCTTTTGTTTATTCGGCAGCCAAGACTACTTGGGGGGGCTGGTTTCGCCAAAAACAGCGGCAGTTGGGCAGCAGTCTGCGCTATCGCTGGTGGCACCAGCTCGTGCTCGGCGCGGTGGCGGCCACTCATACGCTGCATTATCTGGCGGCCCTGCTGCTGCTGCTGGCCTTTTATCACCCGGTACTGATGCTGTCGGTGTGGCTGCTGCGTCTGGGGGTGGTACTCTTGGTTTGGCGACGCGTTTTCCGGGGATTTCAAGAGCGCGATTTGCTGGCCTGGGTGCCGCTGCACGATATATTGTTGTCCATATATTATGCTGGTTTTGTGCCATTTACGTTTTTGAGGGGGCGAAAGGGAGTGCGCTGGAAATGAGCATTGTCTTCCTGGCCATGCCAATGAGAAACCCCAGGATGCCGCTGTATTCCATTTACAATTTTGTCTTTCTGATTCTCTCCCCCTACAAACTTGCATTTGCCGACCGGCGTATATGGCTACGAAATAGTGGGGAAGGTGTTGGTGAGATAGGCGTGCGGAATATTTTCAGTGTTAAGACAATGCTTTGAGCAGGTAAGCATCCAAATAGCCAACCAGCGCACGATTGGCCACGTTTTTTATCCAACCTTCTTCTGCATGGCTGATCTCTACAATTTCCTGGCTACGTAATTGATTAAACCGTTCAAAGACCGATTGCAAAGACGTACGCTCTTCTCCACTCAAAACTTCGGCAGATTGTGTTTCCGTGCTGTGAAAGCGTGTGCCAATACTGCCATTAGGATATTCCTGATACTCCATACGCACAAGGCCTTGAT
>JAYUXG010000431.1:0-3638 GCA_043753125.1 Saprospirales bacterium
GTCTTAATTACCAAACTTTATCCGACGATAGACTTCTGGCAGAGGGATACGGCATTCGCCAATATGCAGTACATCCTCTTTTTCGTAAAACTCGGTGTCCACCCATTTTTCCCCTTCCTTTTCCAATATCCGCACGTGCATTTCATCTTGGGCAACAAACAGCATTTGCCGCAGGCTGGGAATTTGCTTGTAACAACGGGTCTTATGGGTTTTGTCGATGTGTTCCGTTGAATTGGACAGCACTTCAATAATTACCGAGGGGTTGAGCGTAGCCCGTATATTTTTGTGGACTTGGTAAAATTGGTGTTCGCCACAAACCACCAGCACATCTGGATAGAAAGAGCCGTTGCAACCCGGCACCAGCAATATCCGATCCGAAGCATAAACGCTGCAATCTTTTTCCAGCAGGCAGTTGCCGAGTAACCGGTTCAGATTGCTGACGATGGTGCCCTGCTCTTCCGAGGTGTAGGCCATGGCGACAATTTTGCCCTCTATAAATTCATGGGGGCGTTCGGCTTGGTATTCGAAGTCAAAATAGGCTTCGAGCGCATTCTTTTTTAGCGCTTCAGCGGCTTGACCTTGTGTGGACATGGCAGGAAAATTTTACAAAAATAGGGTATTAAAACATTTTTAAACTCAAAGCATCGTCGCCTTCGCCGCATCCAGCATCTTCCGCGCCTCCGCCATGTCCGGGGCTTGCGCATACACCCGCAGCACTGGCTCCGTGCCACTGGCCCGCACCATCACCCAGTTGTCGCCACCGAGCAGGAACTTCCAGCCGTCCAAATCTTCCATGCCCTGGATGGGGTAATCGCCGAACGCCGAATAGCTCTTAGCCTTACAGGCGGTGATGATGGCTTGCTTTTGGGCTTCGGTGATGTGCAGGTCGTCGCGCTCAAAAGCGAAGGCACCTACCTCGTCATACACTTCCTGCACAATCTCCTTCATCGTTTTGCCGGTTTTGGCCATAAACTCAAGTACCAGCAACCCTACCCAGACCCCGTCGCGCTCCGGTACGTGGCCCTTTACGGCCAAGCCGCCGGATTCTTCGCCGCCAACCAGCACATCCTCCTGAACCATGATTTCGGCGATGTATTTGAAGCCCACTTTGGTGATCTCGTAGGGCAGCCCAAAGTTTTCGGCCATTTTTTTCATCTTGTCGGTTACTGAAAACGTGAAGACGACCTTGCCGCGCAAGTTTTTGTATTTGTACAGATACAGCAACAGAATGAGCAGCAAACGGTGGCTGTCCACAAAATTGCCGTCCTCGTCGTACATACCGATGCGGTCGGCATCGCCATCGGTGGCCAGGCCGGCATCAATATGGGGGTCGTTCTTGATGGTCTCGCTGAGCAGCAGCAGGTTGCGGTGGATGGGTTCGGGGGCCTGACCGTGCATACCGGGATTGTCGTCGCAGTGCAGGAAGACCGAATTTGGCAGCAGCTCCTGCACGACCCGCTGACCGGCCCCGTACATGGCATCGTAGGCCAATTGAATGCCCGCTGCTTCAATGGCTTCCAAGTCGAAACTGTTGCGGGCGTGCTCCAGATAGAGTCGCTCCAGATTAGCAGTCACTACTAAGTCCTTGGCTTCCAAATCTTTAATAGAGGGCAGATTAGTCACGGTAGCCTGCTCCGGGATCAAAGCTTCTACGTCGGCAATGGCAGAGGGGACCATCGGGCCTCCGTAAGCGGCTTTTAGTTTGTAGCCGTTGTAGGTCGGCGGGTTGTGGCTGGCAGTGATGACTACGCCGAGGTCGGCTTTGAGCTGCACCACCCCCAAACTAATCATGGGTGTACTGACGAAGCCTTTGGCCAAATGCACTTTGATGCCGTGGGCACCCAGCACCCGGGCCGTGGTCTCGGCGAACAATTTGCCTCCGAAGCGGCAATCGTGGCCAACGACCGCCTGTTTCATCTGATGCTGTTGCATATAGAGTGCCGTGGCCTCGGCCACGCGCTGCACGTTGTCCACGGTGTAATCGTCGGCGATGATGGCCCGCCAACCGTCGGTACCGAATTTAATGGAAGTTGCCATTGATGAAAAGCGTGAGAGTGGTGAGAAGAGTGAAAGAAGTGAGAAGCGTAGAGATTGACGGCAAATATATTTCAAATCGGAAGTAGTTTTGTCGGGTTATTTGGGAAAGGATTACGGCCTCGGCCAAATCTTGTTTTTCCTCCGGCTTATCTATTCGTCAACTACCTGCTCTTTCTTGCAAGATACGTACCGCCACCAGGGTTTGCGCAAGCGCATGATCGACGATCTGCGGCGGCGGGGCATGGGCGATGAAGCCGTGTTGAGTGCTATGGGCGGCATTCCACGCCATTTTTTCCTGGACAAAACCTTCGAGGGACACGCCTATGTGGATAAGCCTTTCCCCATCGGACACGAACAGACCATCTCGCAGCCGTTCACGGTGGCCTATCAGACCAGTTTGCTAAACCTCAAAAATCGTGATCGTGTGCTGGAGATCGGCACCGGGTCGGGCTATCAGGCGGCTATATTGGCAGCCTTGGGGGCGAAGGTCTACACCATCGAACGCCAGGAGGCCCTGTATTGGGCGGCTAAGAAGTTACTGGCCACGCTGGGCTTCCAGACCGTGAAATGCTTCTTCGGCGACGGCACCAAAGGCTTGGCGGACTTCGCGCCGTACGAAAAAATCCTGGTGACGGCCGGCGCACCCGTGGTGCCGGAGGCCTTAAAGCAACAACTTGCCGTAGGCGGCATTCTGGTGATCCCAGTGGGAGAAGAGGTGCAGTATATGTTCAAGATCACCCGGCACTCGGCTACGGAGTTTAAGGAAGAGGCACTGGACACTTTCCGGTTTGTACCGTTTTTGCCGGGCGTAGTGAAAAAGGGTTGATAAGCCTTATAACAGGTTGATAATGAATTAAATAAAATTTTACTCAACGTATTGAGTAAAATTGCTCAACGTATTGAGTAATTTTGCTCCAACGTTGAAAGTATGATCTTTGAAAGAAAACAACTATCGGGCATAATATCTCGCCTACAGGAAAGGCGTCGTTTTATTCAGGTGCTGGCTGGTCCAAGGCAAGTTGGCAAAACAACTTTGGTGAATCAATTGTTAAGCCGACTTTCTGTGCCGACGCACTACGCGGCAGCAGATGCGGTGACGCAAGTCGGCTCGGTTTGGATTGAGCAACAATGGGAAATAGCACGGTTGAAACTGCAACAAACTAATGTCTCAGAAGTAGTGCTGGCCATTGACGAGGTTCAAAAAGTGTCCAATTGGAGCGAAACCGTGAAGCACCTATGGGATGAGGATGCCCGACTGGGCCGCCAGATAAAAGTGATTTTGTCAGGTTCGTCCCGACTCCTGTTGCAACAAGGCCTGACCGAATCATTGGCTGGCCGCTTTGAATTGACCTACATTGGGCATTGGTCATACCCGGAAATGCAGGCCGCTTTTGGTTGGGACGAACAGCAGTTTGTGTGGTTTGGGGGTTATCCGGGGGCAGCAGATTTGATCAACGATGAGCCACGCTGGAAGCGGTATGTCCACGATGCCCTATTGGAAACCAGCATTTCCAAGGACATTTTGATGTTGACAAGAGTGGATAAACCGGCCTTGCTGCGCCAGTTGTTTGAGATTGGCTGTGCCTATTCCGGCCAGATAT
>JAYUXG010000432.1:0-3623 GCA_043753125.1 Saprospirales bacterium
GTTACAGTTACAGAAAAATTCTCCGATGCATCGGTGCAAGGCTTTGTAGATGCCGTCAATCCATTTTTATTTCCTTTTATCCCAATAGCAGCACAATTCCCCGCTGGGGAGACCACGGTGACTTACACCGCTACCGATGCGGTAGGCAACTCTTCAAGCTGTGCCTTTAAGGTAAAAATACTGGATACGCAGGCACCTAAAGTTGTCTGCCCCGGCAACCAAATTTTGGCAACGACCTGTGTAACGGCAGCCGTGCCCAGTTACTTGAATAATGTGCAAGTGCAGGATAACTGCCCGACCAATATTACCCTGACCCAAACCCCGGCCAGTGGTACTACTTTGTCGACCGTAATTGCCAATCCAGTGGCGGGCAGCACTTTCACCGTGAAAATGTTGGCCGTGGATCGCAATGCCAACAATGGCCGGGACAGCTGCTCTTTTGTGGTTACTTTGGCCGATGGCGCGGCACCCGTGCCAGTCGAGCAACCTTTGTTGCCTTTTGTAGGGCGTTGTGGGCCAGACACCGTCTTGGCTCCTTTAGCCCTCGATCCATGTAACCCACTTGATTCGATCTATGGGACTCCCTCTTCCCAGGTGATCAATTTTCTGTTCACTAATCCGCCCTCCTATTTATTGGCCGTGGGCAGCTATGTCATCACTTGGAGTTACAATGATGGCAACGGCAACGTCAGTACGCAGCAGCAAAACATCAATCTGCAAAACGACACATTCGCGCCAGAGGCCAAGTGTAAGCCTGCCTTTACGATCAATCTGGACAGCACCGGTGCAGCCTCTATTACTACTGCGCTAATCAACAACGCCAGCACTGACCCAGACGGCTGTGGTGCGATTGGATTGAGCCTGAACAAAGCCTTTTTTGATTGCAGCGACGAGGGGGTAAATAACATTGTGCTAACCGTCACGGACAATGCGGGCAACACCGCCACTTGTACCACTGCGGTGACCGTAAAAGATGTGAGCCTGCCGGGAGTACTGGTGGTGCCAGCTGATACGCTGCTTGAAGCCTGCGCACCCATTCCACCCGCACCTCCGATCAGTGCGGTGGATGGTTGCTCCGGCACCCTGCAAGTGGTGTTGACCACTACATCCACCCAAACCGCCAGCGGCTTTAACCGCTATAATTATGTAATAACTCGTATATGGGTAGCGACCGACTCCTCGGGCAATGTCGTTTCGGCGCAACAGGTTATCACGGTGAAGGACTCGAAACCGCCGGTGTTTGCGGCCAATACACCGACGACCCTGACTTTTGGCACCAGTGCCAACAACCAAGATTGCAGAGCGAACGCGAGTATCAAAATTAATCAGTATGTCACCGAATGTACACCAGGCGTGACTGTAATTAGTTCACCAATTAGTTTTAGTCATATTGATACATTAGAGCGACTGGCAGTGGGCGTACACACATTCGTGTTCACTGCCACGGATTCTTCGGCCAACAGTGCCACCTACACCGTAGTCGTCACGGTAGCCGATAGCACCTTGCCAACGGCGGTGTGTATCAACGGCATCAGTGCGGCCTTGCAAAACTCCGGCTCGGTGACGGTAAATACCTCGCAGTTCAACAACAACAGCTTCGACAACTGTAGCCCAACCGATAGTATTTTGCTCCGTATCCAGCGGCTTGATGGTACTTTGGTAACACCCAGTGCGACCCTTACCTACGCCTGTGCGGATGCCGATGGGGTGACCCAACACCCGGTAAAACTGTACGTGCGGGACAAGAGCGGCAACGAATCTTCCTGCCAAACCTACATTATTATTCAGGACAATGCCGCTCCGACGTTTACCTTCTGCCCGCCGAACAAGACGGTGGATTGCCAGTTGAGCCTGAATCCGGCTATGAACAGCAATGGCGTAGCCACGGCGACCGACAACTGCGCACTGAACCTCGTCCTTACTTACAGCGACAGCATCACCTTTGGGACTGGCCCAGCGGCTTGCCAACTGGTGACCCGCACTTGGCAGGCGGAAGACCTGCCGGGAAATACTGCTACTTGTGTACAGACCTTTACCATTCAGGACAACAAGCCGCCGCTCTTCTCGACGCTGCCTGCGGACGCGACCATCAACTGTAGCGATCCTTTGGTGAACCCGCCTACCGTGACGGCTACCGATAACTGTTCCGCCCCGGCCGACATTGTGATCACTTACACGGAGGTCAAGACCGATACGGCAGTGGGTGCTTGTGGCCAGTATTCCTATAAGGTGCAACGCACCTGGATGGCCGAAGACGAGTGCGGCAATACGGCTGTACATACCCAGAAGATTACCGTCTCGGATACCCAGGCCCCTTTATTCCCTGGTTTGCAGGATACTTTGATCGTACTATCGGCCAATCATCCGCCGACCACTGATTGCACCGTGTTGGTGGCCCTCAATGTGGCAGCATCCCTGACGGATTGCACCCCCACCAGTGCCTTGGTAGTCAGCCACAATTCTACTTTTGCACCCAGTGGCGTGGATGCCAGCGGCGGTTATCCGATTGGAAACACCAAGATTGTCTTTACTGCCACCGACCTCTGCGGCAACGTGGGCAAAGATTCCGTGATTGTAAGAGTACAGGACAATAGTATTCCGACGGTCATTTGCAACAACAACGTAGTGGTGGCCCTCGGCTCCACGGGTACAGCAGTGCTGCAAGCCGACGACATTGACTTGGGCAGTACCGACAACTGCGGCATCGACACCATGGTGCTTTCGCCTTCCACTTTTGATTGCGGCGACATCGGCGACAATAGCGTGGTGCTTACCGTAACCGACATATACGGCAACACCAACTCCTGCACGGTTACAGTAGAAGTGAGTATTGGACCCAACGTTGGCTTCTCATTGACTACCACAGCCACGCCCGAATCCTATTTTGGCTTCGCCAATGGTACGGTGACAGCGGTAGCCACGGGCGGTTCCGGCGCGTTTACCTACGCCTGGTTGCCTGATACGACGGCAGTTACGCCATTCCTCGACAGCCTTGCGGCGGGTACTTACATCTTGACGGTGTTGGATACCATGACCAAGTGCATCCAGACTGACACGGCCATAGTGGCAGTGGGCGACAAGATCACGGTTAATATTGACAACGTCAGTGGCAGCCCCAACCAGCTCGTACAAGTACCCGTGACGGTGGACAATTTTTATCAAGTCAATGGCTTCTCATTCGCAGTGATCAGCGTGGACACAGCGGTGGGTACTATAGTGAGTACCAACACGTTGAACCCTGCCCTGCTTGGACTCTCCGCTACCGTGACCAACGGCAAGGCCAATGCCCTCTGGGTTGGCGGCACGCCGCTCACCTTGCCTAATGGCACGCTGTTGTTTAATTTGGCGGTGCAATTAAAGCCCAATGCCGTCATCGGTGCAGTGACTCCGGTAAAGGTGGTGGAGCCGTTCCAGTTTTTGCAAAACATCAATGGGGCGGCTACGGTAACCATGGCGGATAACATAAATGGTTCGGTCACGGTAATACCCAACGCCAACATTGTTAAGATCGGAGGCGACATCCAGACTTGGAAGGTGCCGACCAAACCGGTGCCGAACGTGAACGTAGCCCTGACCGGCAGCGTGACCGCGACACAAATAACCGATCCAACGGGAACCTACCT
>JAYUXG010000433.1:0-3621 GCA_043753125.1 Saprospirales bacterium
CCCGGCGCGCTCAGTGTCCGCGAGGGCGCATACTGGCGACCGCTGACCGAGCTTTGCGCCAACCAACTGGCCAGGGAATACGGGCTGGACCTCCCGCCCGCCGAGGCTAATTCCTTAGTCCACGTCACCAGCATGCTGCGCAGCCGCAACCGCGACAACCTCGCCGACACCATGATCATGGGCAAGGTGCAGAAGTTCTACGAGGACGCCGCCCACCACGCCCAACTGCCCCCGGCCCTGGAACAGCTGGCCGACCTGCCCTTCCAGATTATCATCAATACTACGCCCGACGATTTCTTCGTCCGCTACTACGCCAACGCGCTGGCTCCCTATCGCTTTGAGTTCTACCACTTTCGCCAGCCCGAACGCGACCCGCTGTTCGATTTCAAGGACGATCCGCCGCCCCTGATCTACAACTTGTTCGGTTATTATAAAAAAGACCCCTCGTCGCTGGTGCTGACCAACAAAGACCAACTGACCTACGTCAACAAAATCACCGGCGCGCAGCACGAGCGATTGCCGGAGAGTCTGTTGGCGGCCTTCAACCTGCCGCGTTTTTACCTGTTTTTAGGCTTCGACTATGAGGATTGGACGCTGAAGATACTGCTCGATGAACTGTTCAAAAACGCCCGCAGCAACATCAAGCCCTTCGCTTACCCACTGCGCGGATCGGTGGCCACCAATTCCCTGGACCGGATTTTTTTCCAGGGCGAATTCAGCATGGAATTTCCCGACGTCGATTTAGAGACGTTTGTCACCAATTTGAAAAAACACCTGGACGACGACGCGGCGGCTAAACCGGACGCCTCGGCCACCTTGGCCGATATACTCATCCTGCACCACGGAGCCCAGGATGACGAGGGCAGCCAGGCCCTGCTCCGCTACTTAAAGCCCCTCAAAGTGCGTACCTGGACGCTGGCCCATGCCCTCGGCCAAGGCGACACCACCGCTTGGCTGCGCCAAAAACTGGATGAGTGCCAAGTCGTGCTGCCGCTCATCAGTGCCGACTTTTTTGACGCCGCCAATCCCGCCCTGCCGCTGCTGGACGAGCTCGTGCAGCGCAATAATCCGCGCAACCGCTTCCTGGTCATGCCCATCTTACTCCACTTTGTCGGGCTGGATGGCACACCAATTGGTCCGCTCCGCACCACCCGTCCGCTGAAAGGCCAACCCGTGTTTGGCAACGGGCAGGAGGAAAAGATGCTCGCCGACATCGCCGAGACCTTGAAAAAATACATCGAGACCCCCACCGCATGATTACGCCCGCCGCTGCCAACCTCCCGCGTCGCTATCCGGGCCTCAAACCCTTCGACCGCAACCAGAGTGCCGTGTTCCACGGTCGCCGGGAAGACGCGCAACGCCTCACCAACCTCGTGGTGCGCGAACGGCTGGTGGTGCTGTTCGCCAAGTCAGGCATCGGCAAGACCTCCATGCTCCAGGCGGGGGTGGCTCCCCAATTGGAAGGTCAGGACTTCCTGCCCATCTTTCTGCGCGTGGACAAAACCGATGCGCCGCTGACCGACACCTTAGGCGAAATACTGGCCAAAAGTCCACAGGTGGGCCACCGCGATGCCACTGGCGAACGCCCCGGCCTGCGCCAGACCCTCTGGGAACAGATGAAACGCTTAGCCTTCGACCTGGATGGTTTGCCCGCCACGCCGGTGCTGGTCTTCGACCAATTTGAAGAGGTGTTCACGCTGGCCCACAGCGAGGCCAGCCGTCGCCAGTTTCTGCTGGAACTGGCCGATCTGGTCAATGAATCCGTGCCGGAAGCCGTGCGAGCCGACCTGCTGGCGGGCTTGCAGGCCAAAACCAGCCTGAGTGCCGACCTGATGCACTGGTGGGAACGTCAGCCAGACCTGCGGGTAGTCATCTCCATTCGCTCCGATTTCTTGCACCTGCTCGACGACATCAGCCCGTTGATCCCGGGCATCCTGCGCAACCGCTACCAACTCCAGCCGCTCAACCGTAAACAAGCCCAACTGGCCATTGAGGCTCCCGCCAAAGCCCTCGGTGCCTACGCCAGCCAGCCCTTTGGCTACCGTGCCGATGCCATCCAGGGCATCATCGACTTTCTGGCCGGGCGCAGCAACACCAACGCAGGACAAGAGGTCAATGGCCTGTCGTTGGGGAAAAAGCAGGACGAGATCGAGTCCTTCAATTTACAGATTCTCTGCCAACACGTGGAAGGCCAGCTCATTGAAGAGCAACGGCCCGCCGGGTTTGAGATCGTACCCGACTATTACGGTGGCCACGAGGGGCTGGAGGCAGAAATCCGCGATTTTTACCAAAAACAACTACAGCAACTGCCGGAAATATACAGCCGCAAAACGGGCTTGGTGGTAGCCGACATGGTGGATTTTGTGGACAAAGCCCAATGCCTCATCGAAGAGGACTTGGTCACGCCCATCGGTCGCCGGTGCAGCATGGTGGACGATTTTCTGACCAACAAATGGCAGGTCACGCACGATTTTCTGGACACCATGGTGGACAGCCGATTGTTGCGCAAGGAGTTGCGCCTGGACGATTTTTATTACGAAATCAGCCACGACACCCTGTTGCCGGCCATCATCGAATCGCGGGATGCCCGCCGCCAACGCCAGCAGGCCGACGATGAAAAAGCCAAACTACAGGCCGAACTGGCCGACGAGGCGGCCCGCCGCGAGCGTATGGAAGGCGAACTGAGCGCGGCCCGCACCAACCGTAAGCTGGCCCGCCAGGTGGCCATCATTTCCGTGATCACCCTGGCTATTTCGCTCGTTTTTGGCATCATCGTGGCCCGCAACTACACCAATTCGGTGCGCAACGAGCTGGCCCAGGCCGAGCAGAATGTCTATAGCGAACAGTACCCCGCCGCGTTGAGCAGCTACGACAACTTAGCCAACCAACCCACCAAATGCTGGATGCTGCTGCACACCCCGCCCTACAAAGATGTGGCCGCTGGCAAGGCCGATGCGGAACGTTTTCAACGCCTGTACGGAGTGATTGCCCAAGACCTGCTGACCAAAGGCGACTCCCTTTTTTTTCAGACCAATGAGGACTACGCGGGCGCACTCCGCTACTACCGGGCCGCGCAGGATTCGCTTGAGCAGTACAAGTCCATCAATTACCCGTACCCCGGCGGACGGCGCGGGGAACTGGGCTGGCGGGTCAATCCAGCCCGGATCGGTGAACAGGAAACGGCCCTTGCCCAACGCGCCGAGAGTGCCTTGCGGACGCTGGTCGTCCAATTTGATGTGCGTCAACGCGACGTGGAAACCTTTATCGAGGCCCGCGCCTGGAACCAAGCCTTGCGTAGCCTGGAGGCTATGCAGGCCCTATTGCCGGAACGGCCCGCCGATTTGGAGCGGCTGCAAGACCGGCTACACTTGGATGACAGCCCGGAGGAGTATGTGTGGGCGGAGATGGAGCGGTGTCGGCGGATGTTGGGGGAGTAGGACGAAGATCAAATAAATTTCAAATTTTTTGTCGAAAAAGCGGCCGGTTTGGGTGTTTTTTGTTAGGAAAAAATGGAACTTCGCCCGCACTGCCGTCTATTGCTCGTTATGCGCTGGCAACGAGCGGCAGTGCTGGACTTTGCCCCCGATAGGGCGTGACAAAGGATGTTTTTACGCAATAGGC
>JAYUXG010000434.1:0-3612 GCA_043753125.1 Saprospirales bacterium
GATATAAGGTTTGAATCCATACCCTTTGACTTCATTCGACGGACTATTTCTGCTTTACTTTCCGCTTTACCTTCTGCTTTACCTTCATCAAACGAAGTATCCACTACATTTTTCAAATCGCGATAATATTTCAAACTTTCCTCATATTTATTTTTTTCATCGGGAGTGAATTTGGCGATCTCGGCTGCATCGAACAGTTTCTGAAACACCCTATCCTGTAATCCCTGTGGGCGATTTTGAAGATGGGGCAACTGCTGTAACACGTACATCCAATTGTCAAAATCGGTTTGCAAGTCCTTTTCTGCTTTGCTAAAGTTGGGCATCTCCAGATAGATATACGTCAACTTATCGTAAAACACCCGACACTTTTGGTCTTTTAATTGCACCTCATGGCGCACTTCTGGCTCTACCTCGTCCTCCGAAAAAGTGAAATCAAGGATGCCCACCATGTACACGGGGGCCAACCAATAGTTCCAGTCGCCCTTCTTTGCCTGCTCCTGAATGGGGAAAGAGGAATAATACACGCTGCGGTCTTTGAAAAAATTCTGCTTGGCTTTCTGCATTTCCACGATGAAACGCTCGCCGTTTTCACCGATACAGTACAGGTCGAATATGGCCTTTCGGTCTGCTTCGGTGTTGCCGAGTTGTTCAGTGCGAGCGTAAGTCAAATCTTTTATTTTATGCTTGTCTGGCAATACCTGGTTCAAAAAATCAATTAAGAGGTCTTTGTTCAGCTCTGAGCCGAACAATTTTTTGAAACCAAAATCCGTAAACGGGTTGATATATTTGTCCTGAAGCATCGTACAATGGTCTTTTGAGAACAAAAATACGGAAAGGTACTTCTTCTGCTGATTTTCCTTTTTTAGCAAAAAAGACTTAACGAGGTTTCATTTTCGGACCTGCTCTTGTGTAGGGTTACGCATGATTGGCACCAAAAAATACTCAAACCCTCCCCCATCCATGCCCAAAGAATCTACCCGATAATTTTTACTGATATAATCACTACCCACGATAGAATCGCGCGGCAGCGAAGCAACAGGAAACAACCAATAACTGTTAGGTACCAACGCACTATCTAGCTTAGCTTCACCGAAATAGGCACCTCGCCAATCGGAAGTAGTCAGGTCCACCCCACGTAAGTCAGTGCCATACAGCGAGGCCCCCCGCAAATCGGTCTGTTGGATGATAGCCTCGCGCAGATCGGTATCGCTCAAGTTGGCCCTGGTCAGTAAGGTGCCCACCAGAATGGCACTACTTAAGTCGGCCCGGTTGAGGTCGGTGCCCGACAGGTTAGCCCCGTTCAGGTCGGCCCGGCTGAAGTCGGCTTCGCGCAGATTGATGCCGGCCAGGTATTCGCCCGCCAAGATCGCGTCGCTTAGCTCCGCATAAGAAAAGTCGGCGGTGAGAAATATCCGCGCCAGCGACCCATTGTCGATTTCGCTATGCACCAGCGATAGCAACAGTTGGCCGCGTTCGGGGCTGATTTCACGAGCGATCAGGGAATCATTTTCCAGGTACCGATAAGGCCGCAGGCTGTTGCTGAGGGCCACGATTTGGCCGATGATCTGGGGCGAGAGGTCGCGGACACCGGGCCGACCAACATCCGACTTCAGTTCCCGGTCAATGGCATCTAATAGATTGCCCATCAGGAAGATAAGCGAGCTGCGACGGCCAGCCTCCTGCAAATACGTCTGCTGATCCAGCCGATAGTTCTGCCGATGGAGCAATTCGTTTTGTCGGGCCAGCAGCTTGTTTTGGTTGAACAGCAGCACCGTGCCGAGCAATCCGGCAAAGCTGACGAACAAAGTGTTAAAAATAGTGACTACCCAGCGCCGGAACGACATCCAGGAGTACCAGGCAAATACCTTGACGAATAGTTCGTTGAAGTGCTGCTCAGCGGTTGCAAAATCCCGGTCCCACACCCGTAGGAAGAGCGATTGGGCCAGGTTTTTTGCCTCGCCCATGTCCGTGTTGTTTACCCCAAACAGCCGCTTGAGCGTGGCCTCCTTGTTTTGGACCAGAAAAAAAGCCAAGCCGGTCGCCAGCAGGATCAGCACTCCAAAGCTGGTGAGCAGCATCGGCAGATGCCGTTCCAGCGTGCTCAACCCGGCAAGCGAGATCAGTGCGCCCAACAGGATGCCCAACGCCAGCGCAACGATTGTGCGCGACCAGGTATCTATTTTGCGGCTGGGCAGGTCTGAATTCGGATCGGTAGGCTCCATTTTGCCACTCAAAAATAGGGTGCCTACCTGACTGGTTTCAAAAAAAGGAGGAATTTTTAATCAGTTATTTGTTTGTCTTGCCATGCTGGCACTTCGGTCTCAGGCAAAGAGCGGAGGGGAAGCTAGGCGGATTCTTTTATAAACCATTGGTTACCACCATATTCGCACCCCAGCATCCGTAATGATGAAGGGCCGCTCTTTTTTTTCGCCGTAATTCGGCATCAGGATAAGCAAAGCGTTGCTGGGAACGTTGCCGAAAATGAGCTCTTTGGTGTTTGCGCCAGCCTTTTTAATGCTTATAGTCTTCCATTTGTGGTCATAATAGGCCAGCATGTATTTTGCCCCTGCCCTGAATTTTAAATATCCGGGCAGCTCGGTGAGCCGGATCGTCCGGGTCGCTAGCGTATCCGGTTTTAATTCCAGCACCTGCTCATTTCCCGAAGCAACGGGATGGCCGGCGACCAGTGCTTAAATGCCGCGTCTATGTTGGAGATGAGCCAACTGGCCTGGAAAGCACCCATATCGTTGGTCAAGGTAGGAACAGGATGCAGTTTCCCATATTTGGATTTCAAACCGTTGAAGGCAGTAATGGCTGCAGAAAACTCACCGTATGCCAATTCGTCGAAGGGGACTTTTTTGTTCAGACTATCGGCCCAATAATAACTTTCGCTTTGATGAATATGCATATTGGCGATCAGGAAGCAGGCGGCCTTGAATTTTAAAGAATCGCCCGGCTGACTGTAATGGGCTAAAACTCTCAGAAATTCATCTTTATTGGGATGATCGCGAGTGATGGCGATTACATTGGATGGCATCACGTTCTGTGCAGAAATGGACAAAATTGTGTTTCGTAACGTCAGCACCAGGATCGTTGCAATCAATTTTAAGGTGTTCTTCATACTTATGGGTTGATTTTAAACGGCTATTGTCTGCCGGAGGGAAGGAAAGTCTTTTGCAAAGAATCGAGCAATGTCTGAGCGGCCTTTTTATAGTATGGTGCCTCTCGGGATATACCCTTTGGGGTCTGCACCAGTAATGCTTTGGCTACTTCGAGGCTATGGAGCGTATCCCTTTTACTTTGATAAATTATCATCAATATATAGCGTGGATAAATCCGACTCGGCACTATATTCATGGCCGCAGAACAGCGGTTGAATGCTTCGGAATAATTGCCGAGTCTCCAATAGCAATAGCTCATTTTTAAATACAAATCGGGATCGGAAGTGAACTGTGCCGCTTTCTCAAATTGGTTGATCGCGGACTGAAGCTTCCCCAGTTGGTATAAGGCCGTTCCGCATATGTACCAGTAATCGTCGGACTTGATAACTACCTTTTGTATAGGTTTTAGTAAATCGAGTGCTTCTTTTTCTTTGCATTGCCTGGAAAATTC
>JAYUXG010000435.1:0-20375 GCA_043753125.1 Saprospirales bacterium
GTGGCGCAAGCATCGCTAACACTCATACTTCAGCAAAAAGTGTCCACTCACGTAAAAAAATCGTTTTCTTGGTTTTGGTTGGCCACGTTGTTGGTCGCCACCACCGGCGTAAGCCTACAGCAGATTTACTGCTATTGTTTAGGCAGCACCGCCACCTCGCTGTTTTCAGCGCAGGCACCTTGTACACCCTCCCAACAGCAAGTAGAAAAAGCGGGTTGTTGTCAAGATGTCGGTGTACCGCCGCAGCATACCTGCTGCAAGAAGACAGAAAGCACTTCGAAAGAGAAGCGCAGTTGTACTAAGAAATCTACCAAGGTCTTCCAACTGAAGACCGAATTTTTGGTGGACAAACCGGTCGAAAAAGCCTTCGATTTCCCTCTGTGGATCAATGACTTCCCGCTGCTCCGACGGATGTCGCGCCCGGTCATTTGCGAAGCGCAGATCTTTCACCAAGCCCTTCCCCCACCCCCTGTCTCCGGGCGCGACATTTGTCTGCGCCACGAGCTCGTCCGCTGTTAGTGCGGAAGGTAGTTGTTCTATCCTTCTGCTCTGGGCATGGACTGCATTTTGGGTCCTTGCTGTTTCCTAACACGGGCCTAATATGCCCCTCTTTCCTTTGAACATGAACAAGTTAAGCGTCTTCCCCGGACTCTTCCTTTTTTGTTTACCCATATTCCTTTTTTCACAAAATCTGCCGCCGCTTACCGGCCTCGTTACCAATGACCGGGACGAACGCCTTATTGGAGCCACCGTCTTTTGGAAAGGCGACAAGACCGGCACCATTACCGATACTTTAGGCCGTTTCAGCCTCCCCGCCCGTCCGCAAGCGGCTATTTTGGTCGTCCAATACATCGGTGCGGCCCCCGCCGAGGTAGAAGTGTTGCCTACCGAAAACAACCTTTGGGTGGAAGTGGCTGGCATCACCGAACTACAGGCCGTCACCATCACCGGGCATACTTTTGGAAACACGGTGAGCATCCTCGATCCCCACAACATCGAAAGCATCAGCAGCAAGGAATTGCGTAAGGCCCCTTGTTGCAACCTCTCCGAGAGCTTCGAGACCAATGGCGCAGTGGATGTGGCTTACACTAATGCCCTGACCGGCGTAAAGGAAATTCAAATGCTCGGTTTACGCGGTATTTACAGTCAGTTTCTGGTGGAAAACCGACCAACGATGGGCGGGATTGCCACGCCTTTCGCGCTGGAATACGTGCCTGGCACCTGGCTGAACGGTATTGTGCTGGCCAAAGGAGCGAGTACGGTCAAGAATGGCAATGCGGGTATCAGTGGTCAAATCAACGTGGATCTGGTAAAACCGAACTTGGATAAGCCACTGTTTGTCAACCTGTTCACCTCCACCGAAGGGCGGGCCGAAGTGAACGTGCATTTGAACAAAAAAGGAAAAGCCTATTCCAACGGGCTGTTGTTGCACAGCAGTTTTACCGAAAACCGTTGGGACATGAACGGCGACAATTTCTACGACTCGCCCAGCCGCCGCCAACTGAATGGCCTGTACCGCGTGCAATACGATGCGCCGGGCGTGTGTGCCCAGTTCAACGTGCAGGCTCTGACCGACCATCGGCAAGGCGGGCAAATCCGCCTGACCGCCGATCAACCGGGCCGCTTGTTTAGCATTGACCAACAAAATGACCGCGTAGAAGTATGGGGCAAACTGGGCCGCGAGAACGTGTTTGGCAAGCCGTACAACCAGATCGGCAACATGGTGTCGGCCGCGTGGCACCGCACCCAGTCCGTTTATGGGACAAATGCTTACGCTGCTGCGCAAAAATCGTTGTATTGGCAGTCACTATACCAGACTATCCTGGGTACTACCGACCATAAGGTAGTGCTGGCTCCTTCCTTCCAACTGGACGACATCCAGGAACGGGTAAACGAAACCGACCTGGACCGCCGGGAAGCCGTGCCGGGCGCAATGGTAGAATACATCTACAGTCGCCCCAATTTGCACACGGAAATGCCAGATTTAGTAATAGTATTGGGTGCGCGCACCGACTGGAACAGCCGCTTTGGCTGGCTTTTCACGCCGCGATTGAGCGCGAAATACAATTTTACGGAAAAAAGTGTGGTGCGCTTGTCCGCCGGGCGGGGCTACCGCTCGCCCAACCTGGTGGCGGAGAACATCAGCCTGTTGGCCAGCAACCGCCAATTGCGCTTTGCTTCCGATTTAGGTCTGGAGGTCGCCTGGAACTACGGCCTGAACCTTACGCAACGCTTCGAGGTAGCCAAACGCGAGGCCAGTTTCAGCGTGGACTTGTACCGCACGGATTTCACGCGCCAAGTGGTAGTGGATGTGGAGCAAAGCCCGACGCAGGTATTTTTCTATAATCTTTCTGGTAAGTCCTTCTCCAACAGCCTGTTGGCTATGTTGCAGTACAATGTGCTGCCGGGCTTGGATATGAAGGTAGCCTACAAATGGAACGATGTGCAAACCACCTACGCTGGCGGCGATCTGCGGGTGCAGCCGCTGGTGGCGCGCCATCGCGGCTTGGTTACATTAGACTACACCACGCCCAACAAACGCTGGATGTTCAATACTTCCATGCAACTGGTGGGGGCGAAACGCCTGCCGGATAACAGTCAGGTGCCGCATGAATACACCCACGATTTTCCGGTGAACAGCCCCACCTACGCTACCGTGAATTTTCAAGTTACCCGGCATCTGGGCAAGAAGTTTGAAATATACATGGGCGGCGAAAACCTGACCAACTACCAGCAGCACCACGCGATTATCGCGGCGGACGATCCCAGCAGTCCGTACTTCAACGGCTCGCAGATCTGGGGGCCGACAATGGGCACGGTAGGGTATTTGGGGATACGGTTTTCTCCGTCGGGATTATGATTTGCTAAGAACGTAAATATTATGGAGGCAGTGACCAGAGAGTTGCTGCCTCTTTTTTTTGCGGAACGAGCCGACGAGCAAAACATAAAAATTCACCCATATATTTGCGCAGTGGTTCCTTAGCCGGCTACCAATTCATTCCCGATCAAATTCCGCCCGTCAGATGTTGAACCATGAGAACTTTGCGTACTATATTTTTCATAATGCATTATAGGTTAGTAGTGCATTATGCACTTTTGCTGTTCTGGCTACTACTTTATGACCTATCGGTTTATGGCCAGACGTTCCAGCCATTTAAATTCCAGTCTTTTACCACTGTGCAGGGGCTTCCAGCCTCGGAGGTTATTAGCTTGTCGGAAGATGAAGAGGGTTTCTTATGGGTGGCTACTGTTGATGGAATAGCTCGTTTTGATGGCTTCCACTTTAGAAACTATCGCCTGCCCATCGTTGATAGCAGCCAAGCATTCGGGGTCAATCTGGTGGACAAGGTGCGGTGTTTCCAAGAACAAGTATGGTGTATGAACCGATTTGGCCAACTCTTTCGGCTGGATAAACGACGTGATGTTTTCGTTTTTGCAGGCTCTTTGATCCAAGTAGAAACAAATAAAAAATACAAGGGTAACATAGACTTTTTTTTTGACCTGAAACGAAATTATTTTTGGATAATAGATAATAAAAAGATTGCAAAATATGATCCTGTCACTAAGCAAAAAGAAGATGTATTTTATTCAAAAGATATACAATATGGCAATGTTTTGCTGGACAACCTTGACAGATTGTGGTGCTCGACTGAAGCCGGAGAAGTTTGTTTTAAGCCGGATACCAAATCAAAAATCATATTTTTTGAAACAAAAGTAATTACCGCGCATTGCCAGAAGGATACCAAAATTTGGTGTATGGGCAACGTCGATACTTTGTATTTCATAGATATCCAAACTGACTCATCTGGTTATATAGTTACCAATGCCAAAACCTTTTTCAAAAACTATAAACCGCAATGTGTACAGGATATAATTTTTGCCCCAAAAGTGACCGGCGACAGTTTAGTATGGATAGCAACCTGCGGCACTGGGGTGGCGGTCGTCAATATTTTTACCGGGAAATACTCGAAAACGTGGGCACCGAGTTGCGCTTTCAGGTTGGTGCAGGGGTGGAAGCCCTGACGCTGCCGATGGAAAAACGCAAGGATTTCTATTTGATTTTCAAGGAAGCCATTCATAACTGCGCCAAGTATGCCCACGCCAAGCGGGTAGCAGTAGTTCTGGAAAAACAGGGTAATACCTTGATAATGAGTATAAAAGACGATGGCGTGGGTTTTGAAACGAAAAATACACTACCAGAAGCGCGAAACTTGGGCGGCAACGGCCTACGCAATATGCGCAGCCGGGCTGCGGCCATGGGCGGGACTTTGGAAGTGATAGCTGCGCCGGGTTTAGGGACGGAGGTGCGATTGGTAGTGCCGTGGTAGGCAATAGAGGGGACACCCAAACACCCTCCCTACACCCACACCGCAAAAATCCGTTTCCCCTTGACACGGATACGTTTCGTCTCCCATGCTTTGGTCTCCGCATGGTCGAAAATGATCAGATACCCAGCCTCCAGGCTTTGGCGATCCAGGTAGTCGGCCAATTGCTCCAAGCCAGCCTTGTGGGCTTTGGGACCGCGCCAAACCTTCAGTTCGGCCACGTACTTGTGTTGGTGGTAGGTGATTACCACGTCCAGGCGTTTCTCCTCGGATATTTGCGGCTCTTTGAAAGCGTGGCCGTGGCCATTCAGGAGGGGTTTTAGAAAGGCCAGGAAGAGGAGACGGCCGTGGCGTTCCAGGAAGTCGCGGTCTTTTTTGCTGTATTCTTCGCGCAGCAGGGCTTGAAAGCGCAGCAGTAGTCTCTCTACATCCAGGCGGTTGCCAGGCAACCAATACGCGCCCGAAAATTCCCGGTTCACGTGTTCCTGCTGGCGCATGGCCCGCAGGGTCATGTAGTTGTAGATGACCTCGCGGTAGATGCGGTTGTGGATGGCCAACCCGTTTTGGTTGGCAAAGATGCCATACAGAGCGCCCAGCTGGATGATGGGATCATGGATAGTAAAGGGGAAGACTTCCCCCGTTATCAACATATCTTCTACCAATTGATAGAGTTCTGGGTTGTTTTCCAGGTTTTTGACCACCTCGTCAAAATTGACGTTGCTTTCCTGCACCAGTAAGTCCACTGCCTGGTCCAGATCATCCTCCGTCCAGTTTTTTCGGGACTGCACGTCGGGCATCTCCTCGTCCAGCATTTTGCAAAGCCTGCTGACCAAAAAGGGGTAGCCAGAGGTATAATAAAAAAGGTGTTCGGCCATGCGCCGGGCATCCATTGCCACGCCCCGTTCGGCGGCGTAGTCGTCCAGCATGGACACTATTTCGGAAGGCTGCAGGTTCATGTCCACCCGGAAGTCGGTGGCGATGTTCCAAGGCGAGTTCAACTTGGCCTCGGCATCCGGCCGGAGCTTGAGCTTAAGGATTTTCACATCGTGCACCCCAGCGAGGACGACGGAGTGGAAGGTGGGGGTCTGATCACGATCCAAATATTTGTCGCGGAGCAGACCCAGAAAATGCAGAAAAAGTTGATTGTTGCTACTTTTGTCTACTTCATCAATCAAGACGACCATTTTCCGGTCAGCGATACACACTAACTGGGATATGGCTTCCGACAATTCTTTCAGGGTATCCACCTTTTTTTGAGCATCCATCAAAAACGCTGCGAGTGTATCCTCACGCAGGTACTTGGCCTTGTCGTACAGCAGGGAAAAGAACAAGTTACAAAAATTTGCTTCATTGTGAAAGCCGGTATCGCCCACACCCTCAAAACTGGTGCGCAAGGCCAAGTAACCTTCCGTGTGGTTGAGCCTTTCGGTCAGTTGGAAGAGCATCGTAGTCTTACCGTATTGCCGTGGCCGGTTGATGATGAAGTAGTCGCCTATGTCTATCATGTCCATGATAGCTTTGAACTTGCCCGACACGTTGGCCATGTAGTGGAGGGCAGCGATGCATTTGCCGGTTACGTTGAATCTTTTTGCCATGTTATTGCCCGGACAGCGGCACCTGTCCGATTGGAATGGTTGGAAATGGTGCAGCCTTGAAATCACAAAGTTACGGAAAAAGGCCAGCCGCGCGGCTGGTGCTTGTCCCCATTTTATGGGATTGACAACGTCTGCCAGCCTCCCCACCTTTGCAGCATATTTAATAAAATCCACCGTGACAAGCTCTCATTTATAATTCATCATTTATAATTATTCAAAATGCCTATCCGCATCCTGCTCTACGAAGACAACGCCGACCTGCGTGGCGCATTGGCGGCCCTTATCGGTGGCACAGACGGCTACGAGTTGTCCGGGGCGTTCGACAATTGCGTGGGCGTGGTGGAACAGGTGGCCGCCTTGCATCCCGATGTGGTGCTGATGGACATCGAGATGCCCGGCATGAGCGGCATCGAAGGCGTAGCGCGGCTGAAAAAAGTACATCCACGAGTGGAAGCACTCATGCTTACGGTGTTCGACGACGACGACCGGGTGTTCCAGGCACTATGTGCCGGGGCGAGCGGCTATTTGCTCAAAAAAACCACCCCTGCCCGCATCCTCGAGGCCATCCGTGAAGTGATGGATGGTGGTGTGCCCATGTCGCCGGTCATCGCCCGGAAAGTGCTACAGCTCTTTCCGGGCAAACCCGCTGCGCGCGATGCCGACTTGGACAAACTCACTGCCCGCGAGATGGAAGTACTCAAAACGCTGTCACGCGGGTTCAGCTACAAGATGGTAGCAGCTGAATTGAATATCGGGATCGAAACCGTGCGGACCTATGTGAAACGGATTTATGAAAAATTGCAGGTGCACTCAGTGAGCGAGGCGATTGCCAAGGCGTTTTTGAAGTAGGCAGGAGTTAAGAGTTTTTCCCCTTTTTATGGGATTGTGGGCGGAAAACCGGCCCACTATTTTTGTAATATGATCTTACCAATTCGGTAGGGGCATAAAACCAAATGAAGTGCTTGGCCGGAGGGCAAGTTGCCCTCCGGTTAACCAAGACTCGCAGCTACCTGCGTTTTTACGACCATTACTTCAAAACCGCCAACATGAAAAAACACTTGCTTTTTTCCCTGTTCTTAGCCGCCTTTGGCGGCCATGTCAGCGCGCAGAGTACACCGAAGGCCCTCCCCCCAATCAACGCTCTTGGTCCTGCCAAATCAGTGCCCAAGCAGCCTTCGTCCAATGCCCCAACCCCTAAGCGGGCATCTACCCCCGTTCCGCGCAGGCCTATACCAAAGGCGAGTGCTGGCAAAACGACGGGCAGCCCAGGCCGCACCAATGCTGCACTGCCGTCGAAGAATAAACCCCAGCCGGGTTTGGCCAAAACCACCAAACCTGCGGCCACCACCGTCGCCCCGCGTATGGTGCGCGTCAATCGGTGGGTATCGCCCGCTTTCAATGGTTTCACCTCCATTCCAGAAAGTAAATCTACCGATGCACAATTGACAGCCAGTGGTTATAAAGACAAAGTCTTTCAGTACGCAGCTTTCCTTATCAGGCCCAGTGGGGATAATGTAGCAGTAGTCAACTATTGGGAGATGCCTGATTGTCAGGACTTCATCTTGATTGCCGAACATGACATCGGGGATGCCACTATGCTAAAGCGGGGGTATAAAAACAAGCAATTCCTGTTTTACGCCTATCAGACCAAACCTGCTACTGGCAAATACATAGCGGTCAACCGTTGGCACAAGGCACTGCTTAGTAGTGGCGGTTGTACCGACTTTGCACTTTTGGTTACGGAGCAGGAATTGACCGATGCACAATTAACTAGTTTGGGTTATACTGGTAAAACAGTGCAGTTCTACGTACCCGTACCCAACTAGTGATAGCCAATGCAAAGTGCTTTTGAATAGAGATTGTCCATCATTCGCTGCTGTCATGTCGAGTGAAGCCGAGACATATGCGTTATGATTTAGTGGCTTGGCAGCCCAGGAACAGCAGGCAGAGATAGAAGCCTTGAAAAAGGATAAATGATGCCCTGCGGACAAAAACTGCTACTGTTATTGACCAGTGTAAGGGCTTGGGGCAAAGGATTGCGAAGTTGGAAATATTGTTCGCCCCTTTTAAAACCAAGGCTTCCGAATAAAAATTACATGGCCTTCCAAAGCCGAAAAGCGACACGAGTAGGCATTCCTATTTTTAACTTCAACACCAATGAAAAACATTCTTACCATCCTTTGCTGGCGTTCGCACAATTCGCATACTACCGCCACGACAGCGGCCAAACCGGTAAAAACCGAAAAATTGGACGAAACCGCGCTGCGGGTAGCAAAAATGAGCGACCAGGCGGGGAAGACTTAGAAATCACTCAAAACCCAAATGAAAATATCGTTTAACGTTGATCAATTACCAGTTGAGTGCGGGGGCTGAGACTACGCATGCCCCTGCACCCAGTCCTGCAAATACCCGAACCGCTCCGTCAACGCCCCGTGCTCGGTCATCGTACCGCGTCGGATCACCTCGCTTTGCGAGCCTTGCAGCAGCTCGGGAAAAATATGGCCCAGCAGCTGACGCCCGAAAAAAGCCGAAGCGTCGCGCGGCAGTTCCGAGGGCAGGTTGTCGATGGCCATCACGTCCACCGAGCCGGGCCGGTAGGGAAGAGTCTCCAGGCCCGTTACCGGGTCGAAACCGTACACCGGGTCGGCGATCTTACTGGAACGCAAGGTAGTTGGCACCGAAGAATGTGGCAGCAGGTCGCAGGTAACGTCGGCAATGACCTGAATGCGAAAATCCGGACGTGCCATCTCCGCCCGCGTGAAAAAAGCCGGGGCCTTGGCATCGTAAAAAATGCCGTTGATGAAAATATCGGTTCGGCGGGCGTAAGGTGCAAAGGTGCTGATATACTCCTCTCCATGGGTATAAAAGTGGGTTTTGTCAAATTCCCATCCATCGCGGTGCATCACGTAGTCAGCGGCCCGGAGCTGGGTAAAGACCGCCTCTGCAAAGTCCTGCTCCAAGAACTCCACTGGTGCCACCTGGCGGATGCCAATGTCGTGCAGGTTCTTGGCCGCGCCGGTGGACACGCGCCCGTGGCCGGTCAGCACAATGCGCAGCGGTGGGAGTTGCAGCGTCTCATACACTTGCTGTACCGCCGCGTAGTCGTGGCTGGTGTACAGGCGCGGGAGCGCAAACGCGCCCGTGCGTTGCCCGTAGGTCCATAGGCCGTTGTGTGCGCCCACCACCCCGGCGTAAAAGCCAAAGGCGATGAGGCGTTGGCCGCGCTCGTCGGTCAGTGCTTCGTAGTCGATCAGCCGGATTTTCTTTTGCAAGATGGCCTGCAACAGCGGCCGGTTGTACCCTTGTTTCTTCAGCGTGTGCGAAAAGAAGAGGTAGGTTTTGCCCGGTTGCAGCCAACTGATCGGCACCTCCTTCACGCCCAGCAGTACATCGCAGCCGCTCAGGTCGTGGCTCATGGTAATGCCGTGTTTTTGGTATTCCTCATCTTGGAAGCAACGCACCGGCGATGGCTCGACCAGAAATTTGACGGGAAACTCTACCTGCGCTTCGGCGCACTGCTCCGGGGTGAGCGGTACGCGTGCATCGGGCGGCACCTTGCCCTCCCGGATAATTCCGACTTTGATCATAAGACCCCTCCGACCCGTGCGCCCAGCAACGGCGACGGTGATTTTTGTTTTGGTAAAACTTGAAATTAAGGCAGTGCGAAGGTAAGTATTCTTGGTGTAGTGGCGGGATCATCCGCAATCTTGATGTAGCGCATCAAACGCGCCGTTTTTGAGCGAAAAAAAGATATTTTTGCCGCATCAGGACATCTATCACCATCTCCGCGTTAAGGAACGTGTAAAAAATAAGTTGTGAACCTTCACTACCCAGCATATTATTCCGACGGCAGGAGGAATGACAACTCGGTGGAGGGAAATCGTATTGACTTATTATTGACCTGTTTCTTCAACACCTTGACCACATTTTTTAAACCAATGGCAAAACAAAAATTCTACGTAGTTTGGGAAGGACACAAGCCGGGGGTGTACGCCACTTGGGACGAATGCAAGCGGCAGGTGGACGGCTTTGAAAAAGCAAAGTACAAGAGTTTTGAAAACCGGGCGCAGGCCGAACAGGCCTTCCAAGGCAACTACTGGAAGTTTGTGAAATCCGCCGAACCGAGCAAGACGACGACGGCCAAGGCCCCGCGTTCGAGCATCGTCAAGGAAAGCCTGGCCGTGGATGCGGCCTGTAGCGGCAACCCCGGCGACATGGAATACCGGGGCGTTTTCACGGCCACTGGCAAGGAACTGTTCCACGTGGGGCCACTGCCCGACGGCACCAACAATATCGGCGAATTTCTGGCCATCGTACATGGTCTGGCCCTACTTCAGCGCGAGGGTCGGCCCACCATGCCCATTTATTCCGACTCGCTTACTGGCCGGGCATGGGTGAAAAAAGGCAAAGCCAACACTAAACTGGCGGCAACAGGTCGCAATGACGAGATATTCCGGCTTATCGAACGCGCCGAGCAGTGGCTGTCCAACAACAAGGTGACCAACCCATTGCTCACTTGGGAGACCCAGGCTTGGGGCGAGATTCCCGCCGATTTTGGGCGAAAATGACCGGCTGCCCAACCCTTTCACCAATCCCTGCGTCCTGTTTTAAAAAGCCGCTTCACTCGTTCAAACCAAACGCCTGCCAGCCGGGACATACCGTTCGCACATCGTACGTAGCGGGCCGAACGGAGCGGGTTTATATTTACCGCACTAAAACTTAGTGCGGGCTAAATTATCTATTAAACCTGGATTTCCATTGCCTTACCGGCGGGAATCGGGTTGCTACTTTGCCCGTTTGCCGATTGCCATATTTGCTTATTTATTTGCTTTCTCCTCCTTG
The DNA here is from genome assembly GCA_043753125.1 of Saprospirales bacterium. Classification (GTDB taxonomy): domain Bacteria; phylum Bacteroidota; class Bacteroidia; order Chitinophagales; family Saprospiraceae; genus M3007. The sequence continues at coordinate 10,763 of JAYUXG010000435.1, forward strand.
ACGAAAACGACCTCCTCCATGCCCATCGGTACCCGCTTGCTCCTACTGGCGTTCTTTTGTGCCATCTCCAGTCAAATTTTTGCCCAATCCATCGTCGTTACGGCCCAAAACCCAGACCAGTTGTATGTCTGCGGGCAGGATGTTTTTGAGATAACCGTAAAAAATACCACTGCTGCCCCGCTCACCAATCTAAAAGTGACGCTCTCTCTACCGCCTGGCGTTGAATACATACCGGGTTCGATCAGTATGGCCGCCGAATTCAACCTCGCCAACCTCAACGCACCCGTATTTGCGCTGGCGGATTTGCCCGTTGGGGCCATGGCAGTTTTAAGCGGACAGGAAACAGCCACATGCAGTGTCGTGGCGGCCATCAACAGCGGACAACTCTTCAACAATATCATCACTGTTGCGCACGCTGGCGGCAACCAACAAGTCTCTTCCCAAAACTACCCGGTGGAGACGGGACTGCTCTTCATTTCCAGCGTGGCACCGGTGACGCAGTCTGGCCAGAACGGCCAGGTGCTGACACGCACGATCACCATCGGCAACAGTAGACAAGGCCCCATCTCCAGCCTGCAATTTAGTGACCAACACTTTCCGGGCCTGAGCATTCAATTGGTGGGTATTGGGGGGAGCAACAATGCCCCCATCCTGTTCGAGGCCACGGTGCCAGGCAGTTATTTCACCGCTTTTGGCGATGGCGACGAGCTGCTGGAAGTCAACGAAACCGTAACCTTGACCGAGCAAATCACCGTAGAGGATTGCGGCATCCCATCATATTCCAACCCTTCCACCATTCAAGTTGGTTGGGGCTGTGGCGACGAAATTTGCCAAAGCGACGTAAAGACTGCCGAAGTGACTATCCTGCCCTCCGGGGAAAGTTCAATCTTGCAGTTTGTGCCAGTATATGCTCCACCGATCAGCCAGTGTGCGGATGAACCCGCCTCCCAAGAGCTGCTCATTATCAATACTGGTACCACAGCAGCCGAAGATTTATTGATCAGCCTGCTCGCCAACGATACGGTACGACTGGGGCTGGACTACCAGTCGGTGGCCTATCAGGCGGGTGCCGGATGGATCCCACTAACGCCCCTTACCGGACAGTCGCAGCTGCTGCCAGCCTGTGGAGCAACCGGTTTTTACTCTAAACTAAACCTTGGGCTTCCCCCCATTCCAGCAGGCGACACCGTGCGGCTGCGGTTCGATACTTACTTCTGTCAGCCAGTCTGCGACAAAGAGGAAGTCGGGGTGACGGGCCTGTACTTTTACCAAAGTGCCTGCCCCAACTCGCCCGGCCAAAATGGCTACATCGTCTTCGAACCCGATACGCTGGCCACTGCGCTGACCTCTGGGGTTTACTTCGATATTGGCGATTGCATCGCGGACAACTCCGTACAGACTTTTGGCTATTGGATCAAGTCGCAGCGACTGCTCCACGACACGGGTTACCTGCGCTTTGAGATGAAACTGCCCTGGGGCCTTTTCTGGCAGGCAGACTGCCTCCCAAGCCTCGGTGGCCAAGCGGCGGTGTTGGTGAAAGTGGATACGGTGCTGAATGAAGGCACTACCCTCCGTTTGGCTTTCCAATTGCCCATGTCGCTGGATTCGGTGTTTGGCGAATTTTGCCTGCTCAACATTTGCCAGGCCCCCGCTACCTATTCCCCCAGCATTCCGGAGCCGCCGACGAGTGGTAACAGTTACACGGTCTATCCGGTAGCTCCGCCTTGTTCGCCCTGTATCCAGCAGGTGGAGACTATTACCTCCATCAGCACGACACCCAATGTAGCGGAGTCCTGCGGCATCACTTCCTGCAATGGGTACGAGTTGGTGCTGGATTGCGGTTGCGCCGATGCCGGTGCTGGCGGTGGTCCGCCCGGTGAAGGCGCCCTGGTCATCGCCGACTACGATGCCTGGCGCATCAACGTCGGTCTGCGCGACGACGACGACGACCGCATGGCGGACGATGGCAGCCCGGCCAACCCCACGATCATCCGGCGCGACCGCTTCTTGCCGGGCGATACGCTACGCACCCAGCTCCGGGGCACCGTGGATGAAGGCCAGGTGACCGCCCTGAGTTTTCGGATTTTCAACGAATCCTGGCTGAGCGATTTTGGTATGGATGGCGGTGATGAATTCAATCTGCGGGCTGGCCAATTTCCTTTTACCAATGCCGACTCGTTGCGTTATATCGGCGGCTCGCTGTTCCTGACCATTGCCGCCACCGGCGCGCAGTACGAGTGTCCGATCAACACCGCATCCCGCGCGGACCGGAATTATCTACAGATTGCCCCCCCCAACATCTGGCCGCAAGAGCCTTACGATCAGATCATCACCATGTTCCACCAGTTCAATCTTTCCCTGCCGGAATTGGCGGCGACTGGTTGCGTACCGGCGGGCTTGACCCTCCAGCCGGGCGACTCGCTCATTTTCCACGGAGATTTTGTTTTCCGGCAAAATTTCACGCCCGAGGCCAACAGCATCCCACCGTTGATCAATTTTCGCAGTGCCATCTGTGGGTCGCGCCAACCATTTGCCTGGAAGTTGCAGAATTGCTTCCCCCCGCTGCTGCGCCAGTATTCCGGTTACAAAGAATACCTCCGCCCGCCGGTGTACAGCATACTGCCCTGCACTACTTCCACCGAATTGTTCCCGTTCCGCTACACCCTGCGCATTGCGCGCGAGAATTTGTTCCCCAACGAAGTACGACCACTGGCTTGGTTGAGCAACTATAGTCATACCCTTCCCAGCGTGACTTTGCTGGAAACCCGCTTAAAATTCCTGCGTTTGCAGGAAAACACACCGATGTTCAGCGATCAAATCCTGCCCATTACCCAAGCGAACAACGAGTTGCAGATTAACCTGGACCCGTTTTTCGCCAACCCTTTGGACGAGGGTTTTGCCTTGGAAATCGGCTCCATTTTTGCGCCCAGCTGTGCCTTCACGGGGACGCTGCAAACAACAACCCGGGTGCAGGTGCGTTATCCTAACGCGGGCTTTCATGACCCAACGGTACGGCTGGCGGAACTGCCCAACCTGACCGGCTACAATAGTGCCGCACCACAGCTATCCCTCGTTCTGGAGGATTCGGTTATCAAAGTTTCCACCGACCAGCTCGCGCTGGAGTTTTTTCTACGCAATCTGGCACCAGCGGCTTCGCCAAATACCTGGCTGACGGTCAGTACTCCCGGAAATGCCCTGGGCAACGTGGAAATCGTCCTGCTGCCTTCCGGACAAACGGTGCCTTTGATCGGTGGGGTGTTCCAACTGGGGTCGCTCATGGGCTTCAACCAACCACAGTTCCGGTTGCGCGGGGCATTGAATGTCTGCGATCCAGTGACAGTCACATTCACCTACGGTTGGGATTGCGACCCGGTCACCAATTTGGCGGGCCAGCCCTGCCGAACCTACACCAAGACCATCCGACTGGTGCCGCGCTCACCCGAACTGGAGCTGGTGGTGGTGCAACAGCCCGTCACGGTGCCAATGTGTGCCCCATCCGAACATTTTATCTTTGAAATCTACAACGCCGCCGAAGGACGCGCTTACTCGCCGGTGGGTTCGATCAAATTGCCGTTTGGGCTGATGGTGCTGGCCGGTTCGTCGCAGCTGTCCTACCCCGATGGGGCTGCCTGGGCTGCTCTGCCCGATCCAGTGGCAATCGCTGGCAACGTCTACGAATGGTCGCCCATCCTTCCCAATGGGTTGTTGCCCTTCGCATCGGCCCCGCAAAACGGGTTGCGCATCCGTTTTCGGGTTATCGCCAGCTGTGGCTTCGTGGCCAACAGCCAGCCGATCTACGGAGCGGATTGCCGCCAGCCTTGCGGGCTGGCCTCCAATCGGCTGCGCAAGCCCCACTTGCCTCTCCAACTGAATGGCCTGGACCCGGACTATACCGTGAACACTGCCCTCACCCTGGCCACCCCGAACAGCAGTACGGACTGCGGCGAGACCACCGCGCTCAGCGCGGCACTCACCGTGGGCGGCACGCCAACGGCGGGCGATAGCATTTACCTGATCTTGCCAGCGGGCATTAGTTATGTGGCTAGCTCTTATCAACCCGGCCCCAATGCTCCCAGCGGGCCACCGCAGGTGACCAGCCAAGGTATTCAGTTGCCGCTGCCAGCCGGGGCGGCCGGTACGGAAATACGGTTCACGTTCGGCATCCGGTATGACGATACGGCGGGTTGCGGCGACCAGTCCGTGTTGCTCCAGACCCGCCAGAAAGGCCAGGCTTTTTGCCCACTTACCAATCAGAATTGCTCCGTGTACGTGGCTACTGGCGAGGCGATTTTGTTTTTGTCCACCCAAAATGCAGAGTTGCTGCTCCAGGATTTTACCGCCACAGCGGCAGATAATGGGGTCACCTATAGCGCAGTACTGAAAAATGCGGGTGCAGGAACGGTCAGCAACCCGGTGGTGCAATTTTTCCTGGACCAAAACCACAATGGAAAAATGGACGTCAATGAACCATTGGTCGGTACGCAACAGACGAACGGGACACTGGCCTCCCAAGCCTTATTAGTTATCGGTGGTAGCCTGCCCCTGACCCCGGCCCAACTATGTGACTTGGCGGCCCTGATACCTGCCGACGCCAACTGCGCCTGCACCGACCAAATAATATCATTGGGTAGTCAGGCGATCATTCGGCAGGCCATTGGGCTATGCGGGCTGGCGGCCGTGCCGTTGCAGGTAGACAGCACGACAGGTAGCATCTACACTTGGTTGACCCCGGCGGGTCTCGGCTGCACGACCTGTGCGCAGACCAGTTACACGCCTCCGTCGGACGTGCAATCCGGCGACCTGATCACGCTGGTGCTAGTTGAAAAAACCGGTAATTGCAGCGTACAGCATGAATTCGACTTGCAATTTGGGGGAACGCTGGGCGTGGAAACGCAGGACCAAACCGTCTGCCAGGGTGGAAGTGTGGCCCTGAAGGCCACGCCCGGTGGCACTTACGTCTGGAGTGGTCCCGGCGTGACCAACCCTACTTTGGCGACCCAAGTGCTACAACCGACCCAGAACGCCAACTATTCCGTAACGGTCACTTTTGCGGGCGGCTGTACGGGTATCGGGCAGGTCACGGTGACGGTGCTACCCCGCGATAGCGTGGACTTGGGAGTGCGGACTACCTGCGTTGGTCTGCCCATCGATATTTTTGGGCAAATAACGGAAAAGCCGGGCGTGTACTCTCAAACGCTGCTTAAAGCCAATGGCTGTGACAGTGTGCTGTATCTCCGGCTTGCGCTACAGCCCAACGAGACCAGCGAAGTGCGCCCACTTTGCGCTGGCGATAGTACGATGGTTTTCGATTCGTTGTTCCACCAGGCGGGGAGTTTGTGCGAGACCTTTTCCTCTGCGCTGGGCTGCGATAGTACCCACTGCGTGACGGTGACGGCGGTAGCCAACCCAATTATTCCGGCGCAAGATTCGGTTATCATTGAACTGGGCCAAGAAATCATGCTGGACGGGCCGGACGGCTTTGCCGAGTACGTTTGGCTGCCTACGGCGGGCTTGAGTTGTAACACCTGTGCCGATCCTTTGGCGAAGCCGGACTCCACAACCAACTATCTGCTGATCGTGGCCGACGGGAACGGTTGCGTGGGCAGTGTGCAATACCGGGTGCTGGTGTTTCCACCTTGCGACCCGAAGCGGCTGCTGGTGCCCAATGCGTTTACCCCCAATGGCGACAATGTGAACGACACGTTCACCGTGGTGCCTTTTGAGGGCCTGGAGTCGGTGCTGGAACTGACGATCTATGATCGCTGGGGCGAAAAGGTGTATGTCGGCAGTGGCCGCACGGCGGCTTGGGATGGTACCATCGGCGGCAAGCCCGCCCCCTCCGATGTGTACGTGTGGCGGTTGGTGGTAGATTGTAATGGGGAGCGAACGCCGCTGACGATGGATGTAACGTTGTTGCGCTGAGGCATCACAACTTTTTCAACAACTCCGGCAACTGCCGCAAGGCCGCCAGTTCGCGGTACTTCGCAGTGGCCTCTTCCGCCGGAATACCAAAATATGCCTTGCCGCCTTGCAGCGACTTGGACACGCCCGCTTTGGCGGAAATCAGCGCGCCTGCACCAATGTGTATCGCTTGCGCTACCCCTACCTGGCCGTACATCACCACATCATTGCCCACCACAGTCTTGCCCCCAATGCCCACTTGCGCGGCCAGCAAGCAGTTTTTGCCGATCACCACCCCGTGGCCAAGATGGACCTGACAGTCCAGTTTGCTGCCCTCGCCGATGACGGTGTCGCCGCTTACGCCCTTGTTGATAGTGCAGCCCGCCCCGATGTCTACGTGGTCGTGGATGACGACGCGGCCCCCGGAACGCCATTTTTCATAGGAACCGTCGGGCCGTTTTTTGAAATAAAAAGCATCGGAACCGATGATGGCCCCCGGGCCGATGATGACGTATTCGCCGATCTCGGTGTATTCGCCGAGGTAAGCATTGGCGTGGATGTAGCTGTGCGCGCCGATGGTGACGTGTGGTGCGATGATTGCCCCCGGTTCAATGATGGCAGTGGGGTCGATCTTGGCCTGGTGACTGATTGGCGAGGTCAATGGTACAAAGGGCCGGTGGGCGCGGACCAGGGAATCGTAGGCCTTAAATGGATTTTCGACGACTAAAATGACCTTATCGGGCGGACAATCGGCAGGCTCGTTGAGCAAAATGACAGTGGCTGCGCTGGCCAGCATTTTGGCGAAGTATTTTTTCACGTCGGCAAAGGCCACGTCGCCGTGCCGCACCTTGTGGATTTCGTTGATGCCGGTGGCTTCTATCGTATCGTCGCCGATGATCTCGCTGGCGTTCAGGCGTTCGGCAAGTTCGCGGACGGGAATGGGTTGTGGAAATTTCATAGCTTGAATTACTAGACGTTGCATGGTTCGAACATTGTATGGTTGGACGATCCGATGTCCAACGATACAGCGGGCAAAAGTCCGAAATTCGAGGCGCATACCGGGCTGCTCTTTTCAGCGACATTTCCGGCAGACTTTCTACTTTTACCCCAAACCTACGTGCTATGAAAAAATCTCTTCTCCGCCCTTGCCTGGCCCTTTGCTTGTTTTTCGTTTTTTCCAAGGCTTCTCTGTGGGGCCAACAGCAGCCAGTGGCCGAACTGCGTGGTGCTTGGATCGCCACGGTGGGCAATATTGACTGGCCTTCCAAGCCCGGTCTGTCGCCCGAACGCCAGAAAATAGAGTTTGACAGCCTGCTCGACGTGATGAAGGCGATGAGTATGAACGCGGTGTTCGTGCAGGTACGTCCGGCGGGCGATGCGTTCTACAAATCGGCTACTGTGCCCTGGAGCAAATACCTGAGCGGTTTTCAGGGCGTGTCGTCCGGCGACTCGCTGTACGACCCCATGGAATATATGATCAAATCGGCCCACGCCCGGCACATGGAATTTCACGCTTGGCTGAACCCCTATCGCGCCACCTTCGACCTGGATACGGCTAGTCTGGCGGCCAACCACCCCCTCCGGGCCTTGCCGCCCGCCCGCAAGGCCGAATGGTTTTTCCGCTATGGCAATAAATATTATTTTAATCCGGCCAATCCATTGGTAGTCAGATATTTAACTAATGTGGTACAGGATATTGTGCTACGCTATGATGTGGACGGTATCCACTTCGACGATTATTTCTATCCGTACAGAGAACCCAACCAGACCATTGACGACTATACCCAATTTGCTGCCGATCCGCGCGGATTTACCAATATCGACGACTGGCGGCGCAACAACGTGAACCTGCTCGTCGATGGGGTGTCGAAAACCATCAAAAAACTGAAGCCGTACTGTAAATTCGGCATCGGCCCTTTTGGGGTGTGGCGCAATCTGGACAAAGACCCCATCAACGGCTCCGACACGCGCACCGCTGTGACCTGCTACGACGACCTCTACGCCGATGTGCTGCTCTGGCTCAAAAACGGCTGGATTGATTATGTGGCTCCACAACTCTACTGGAGCATCGGCTATCAACCCGCCGATCATGCCAAACTCGTGGATTGGTGGAGCAAGCACACCTATGGTCGCCAACTTTATATTGGCCTCGCGGCCTATAAAATAAACAACAGCCCTAATGACCCGGCCTGGACACAGCCCGACCAGATCAATCGCCAGATTGCCATCAGCCGATCCAATCCCAACGTACACGGCAATATTTTCTTTTCGTTGAAGCCCCTGCTCCGCAATCAACTGGGTGTGCAGGATAGTCTTATCAAAAAATTGTACACGCTGCCGACACTAATACCACCGATGCCTCACCTGTCCAAAATACCGCCGGCCACGCCCCAAGTATGCGGGGTGCTGGGAACGCCGAGGTCCGTCAAGATGGCCTGGCACGCCTGCGAAGTGCTCTCCGGGGAGGAGATGCCCTACTATTTTGGGATTTATCGGTTTGTTGGCGAAGCGGTGGGCGATTTCAAGGACCCACGCAATCTTTTGGCCATGACCCCTTTTGATGCGGAGAAATGGACTTTTGAGGACCTCACCGCCCTGACCGATGAGTATTACACTTATGTGTTGCTGGCTTATAACCGGCTGAATGTGGCTAGCTATAGTAGTGAGCCTTTGTTTGTAAAAAAGACCCGGACGGGGGTTAGGACGAAGCGGAAGCGGGTGTGATCTACCCTCCGTGGCGTACAACCTCCCCCGGCCTAAAGGCCACCCCCTCCAAAAGGGGGATACCGAGCGCGATTTCGCCAAACCTACCTGAGTGACCGAACCCGAAGCCTATCCCCCTTTGGAGGGGGTGGTCGAAGGCCGGGGGAGGTGAGCCGCGCTCGGCCAACAATAGACGAGTTACAAATCATTGATTTCCAATAAATTAAATAATATCTTGGCCCCGTACCAACAAACTAAATCAATATGAACGCTCCACTAAAAATATTCATCATCTACGCCAGAGAAGACGAACCCTTTAAAAATAGTCTGCTCGCCGCCTTCGTTCCCCTGCGACGGGCAGGCAAGATCGATGTCTTCCATGATGCCCTCATCAAACCCGGCGACCGCTGGGAAGATGTTATTTTGGAAAATTTGCGCACTGCGCACGTGATCTTGCCTTTGGTAAGCAATGATTTTTTTGTTTCGGAATTCATCCATGAAGGGGAGTTTAAAAAGGCTGTGGATCGATACGCGAAGGGCGAAACCGTCATTATGCCCATCATTTTGAAACATTGCGGGTGGAAATATGACCCTATTCTTAAAACCCTGCAAGTATTGCCTAAGGATGGCAAGCCCGTGGTGACTTGGACTTACCAAGAGGAAGCTTGGGAACAGGTTGTGGATGCGGTGCATGAGGTGACGGAACAGGTGAAGGGAAAAGTACGGGTGGAGCAAAAGCAGCAGGAGGCAGAAGCAAAACGCAAAAAAGAAAAGAAAGAAGCGTTACAAAGGAGGAAAAAAGCGGAGCCTTTTTTCAATTTGGGAATTTTAGCAACCGATAATTATGAAAAAATTAAACATTATTCAAAAGCTATTGAGGTTGACCCTCAATATGCTGAAGTATACAATAAACGTGGTTTGATAAAAGATAAATTAGAATTATATACGGAAGCACTCAGAGATTATAATCAAGCAATTTCTATTGACCCAGAAAATGTGGATGCTTATA
>JAYUXG010000436.1:0-3606 GCA_043753125.1 Saprospirales bacterium
TAAATAAACGGACAAGACTTAAACACCGGCAAAGGCTTCACTTTATACAAACGATAGATCAAAGACACTTCCGGCCCACCCCGCCCATTGCTCGCCTTCTTCACCTCCGACCAGCTGTTCATATCGTAGGAAAAACCGAGGGTCCAGGTGCGCCAGAGTATTTCGGCGTGGGGGATGAAAGCATCACTATAACGGTGGCGGAAATCCACGCCGATTTGGAGAGCCAATTCTTCGTATTTATTGCGATTCAGGTGGAAACGCCCGCCGAGGCCATAGACGAGGTTTTGATAGGCCCCCTGTTTTTGGTACTGCACTTGTCCTACGATGTCCATAGCCTCAGTCAACTGCACCAACCCGATAGCGTAGAGCGACATCTTGCTGCGGAGACGTACCTGGCCGGGTTCTTCCGAGAGGTCATAGTTCCAAAAGTCATGATTGGGCCGGTTGATATGGTGCATACCCCCCCCAAAGTCGAGCCGGGTACGGTCCTGGTCGGACTGGAAACGCAGATTGGCGCCCGCGCTCAGATCGAAGTACTTGAGGCTGGTGTTTTGAAACAATTGGTTTTCTCGCACGTCGGCACTCGGATCGTACACACAATCAATCCATTGCGCATCAAAGGAGATGCTGTTGGTGCTGAAAGCGCGTTGGCCGAAGGCGGGCGTAACGCCAACGGTGATGAATCGGTTGCGCCCCAGCACGTGGGTGAAGGAGATCGGGATGCCGATCTGGGTGGAAGTGAGCCGCAGGTCGCCTTGGCGGTCGTAGTCGAAGAGTACGCCAGCAGTGATGTAACGGTCGTACTTTCCTTTGTTGTAGTAAATCTTGTTTTCCACACTGCCCGCAAAAGTCAGGTAAGGCACCAGTGGAGTGGAACTGACGCGCCACTGGTTGCGGTAGTTGGCCACGAAGCGCATATCGCCGCCGAAGGCCCCCGTGAGGCCGGGGTTGAGGTTGAGCGGAGAGTTGCCAAACTGGGAGAAGTGGATATCCTGAGCACTCAGCGTGAACACGAAGAGGGCAAAGGCCGGGAGCAAGAGATGCCGCAAACGAAAGGTAGTGTTCTTCACAAGCACTGAAAGTTAATTATGTTGAAAAGGATTCTGATCAATCAAAATTATCGTAACGAAACTGTTTTCAATTTCGGTGTAAGTCAAAAAGCGTACCAACCGGTGGGAGACCGATCGATGCGATGGAAGGAATATAAACACTAAGGAGAAAAGCGGACGAAACGAATCGTCAACTAACCGAGGGGCGAGCGGAAACTTATCATGGGATGAGAGAGAAACTGGGACAAAGGTAGTCTTTTCACTTACTTGCAAAGATGTCGCTGCTGCTTTCGCAAAACCGTTGTTTAAACGGTCTAAAAATGTCAGGTAACGGTCAAAACACGGTAATTTCTTTGTGTTAACGCGATTGCCCGATAGATATTATGATTTTTTAGCACACAATATCCAGTTGCCCTGCGTGTCGATCGACCAGGCATCAGGAAATACTTTTTTGAAGGTGCGTTCGTAAAAGCGCTCCGCCGCCACCTTGTCCTTGGGTTCCCCATGCAGGCGGTTGAACAAAAGCAGCCCGCCGGGGCGGAGCAGTGCATCACAATCGTGCAAAAAATCCGGCGTTTCGAACTGCGGCGGGGTGAGGTCATCCTCAAAAACATCCACGATGACGAGGTCGAACGTATCCTGGCAAACCTCCACGAATACTTCCGCGTCGGCAGTGACTATATCCACCGGGCTTTTCAGACGGGAGAGCGTGTAGCGCAGGGCGAGGTCGGTCACCGTTTCATCCCATTCCACCGCCGTGTAGCGATAGGTACGCCCGTATTTTTGTTCCAACAACATCGGAATACTGCCTAAACCCAAGCCCAATAGCAGCACGTCCTCGAATGGATATTGCTCCAATTTCAGTTCTCCAAAAGCAATGTCAAAATTGCGGTAGAGATCGTCCCACGAATAAATAGCATCGCCGCTCAACAGTTGCACCCGCCCTTTGGCCAGGGCCACGGTGAGTGCCGGGTTTTGCTCCGATCCGGTCTCCTCCAGCGTCAGCGGAGTGAGGTGCGAAATCCATTTCTTCCACCAGGGGATGTGCATGGTATTAATGTGACCCAATGGGCTTAGTGTGAACAATGTGGAAAAATGATTGACAAACGTAGAGTACGCTGTTAGGCACTCCACATTTATCTTTTCAATTCTCTTTTTTCTTCTTCTTGAACGGGTCCCAAGTTTCCAATTTTTTCTTGGCCTCTTCTACTGTTTTGGTGCCTTTATCGCCGAGTACCTCCTCGGCTTTTTTGGTCGCTTCCGTACCTACTTTTTCGCCAACTTCCTTGCCAAGCTTTTCTTTGGCCTCCTGGGTGGCTTTATCGGTGACCTCCTTTAGCTTCTTGTCGGCCAAGATACGCAGGCTATCGGCGGCCTTTTGGGCGGCGGCAGCGGCTTTCTGTTTGCCTTTTTCCAGTTCGCGATTGGCTACGTTGGTGAGCGAGTCCCTGGCCTTGTCCATGGTTGCTTTGACCGTGGCCGCGGCTTCTTCCTTCAAGGTACTTTCGCCATCGGAACCCAGCACTTTCATGGCTACTTTCGGGCTGAACAGCGAACCCGTCAAGTCGAAGCGCACGTTGATAAATTCGCCCTGGGCAATGTTGACTCCATACTTGGAGGCTTCTTTAGAGAGAAAATTTATACCTGAATTGGCCGCCGTGCCGAGCAGTTTGCGCGGAGCCTTGGTCGTGATCTGGTAGCTCATCTCGTTGGCAATGCTGTGCGTACCACCGATCTGCATAGCCACGTCGCGCATTTGGACATTAAAAGGTTTCACAGTCACAGCACCATTCTTTATTTCAAACCAGTTCTTGGAATTTTTCAACTCCAACTTGTTCAAATACGGCACGTTCAACTTCATGCTGATCTCGTTCAGGGGCGCGAAGTTGTTGAGAATAGCACTGAGCGTCTCGATGAAACCGGCAGCGGATAAGGTGGAAAAATCGGGCATCATGTCCTTGCCCAGCAATCCGCTCATGGAGAGGGTAGTGTTGAATCTTCCGTCAATCAACTGCGCAACGGGGGCCAGGGCCTTTACCGTGGCGAAGGTTTGGAAGGCATCTTTAAAACCCATATTTTGCAAGGCCAAATCAATATTGAAAGCGGGCTTGACGGGGTCCTGGGTGTTGTACTCGCCAGTGAGGCCCACCTGTCCGCCCAGTATTTGGGCGGTGCAATCGCGTAGCTTGGCCGCTCCATTCTTGACGATGATCTGGCCATCCAAGTTGTTGAGGTCCATATTGGTGTATTTCACCTTGTCCATCTTGACGTTCAGCGTCATGTCCACATTTTCCGGCACCAGCATAACCTCGGCGGGCGGGGTAGCGGGTGCTTTGCCGGGTGGCCCGGCCACGGGAGCAGGCGCATCGGTCATGAAGTAGTTGGCATCGAAGTACATGGAGCGCAGGTTGACCACGCCGGACACGGTACGGTTGTCGAATAAGTAATCCCAAGCGTTCAGGATGGTGCCACTGCCGTGCAAATCGCTGGCTCCGATCTTCATCCCAAAATCATCGATAGTCATTTTATTGGGCGTAAAATGGCCCTTCATGTCCAT
>JAYUXG010000437.1:0-3603 GCA_043753125.1 Saprospirales bacterium
TTCTTTGGGTGTACTGCCATGTGGGATGCCATCGAAGTGGGAGCTGGATGCACGTACAATCTTACCGACACCGAGATACGTAATGCCACCCGGGGGTTGGCCCTGTTGCGGGACAATAAATCCAGCTACATTTTTTACCCCAACAACTGTAGGATGGAACGCTGTACCTTGCGCAACAATTTGGTCGGCCTGACACTGGATTACAGTGTCGGAACGGGCGGAAACTTTTTTCTGCCCTCCGTCTTTTCCGGCAACTTCTTTACCGCCGACAATGGCCCCCTGCTCAATGGTCAGTTCCCCGAGGCAGCCATAAAGTTCAAATCATGCGGCCTGGCCGTGCTGCCGGGGAACAACACCTACGAAAGGACCCGCACTGGCATCAAAAGCGAGGGTTCGTTCGTCGTGGTGTATGGGGGGACTTTCCAGCATCTCGCCTTTGAGGGCGTGAACGCCAAAACATCCACGTTCAACGTGGAAAATGCCACTTTTGACGCTGTTTACGACATGGTTTCGTCCAAGGAGGGCAGATACTTGGGAGTGAGAAACTGCACGCTCACGCATGGGTACCACGGGGGAGTATGGGCGCACGTCACCGACACTTACAGACCCCGGGTGTTCCTCAATCGCAATAACCTGACCTTCGACAGTGTGCCGGTGTATGCCATCAAGGTGGAAAGAAGCCCCAACGCCGATGTTAGTGCCATGCAAAACCGGATCGACTCCAACCTTATTATGGTACATGGGAACCACCATTTTCCCGGCAAACTCATCGACATTACCGCACCCAGTGGCGGCAAGGATCGATTTCCCATTACCCACAACGACATCACCGTGGATGCGATGCTCCGTACCACTGGCGAAGTGCCTACTTGCCACGGTATCTACGTAACCAACAACGCCAGCGGTTACGAGGTCGCGACCAACCACCTGAACTACACTTCGAACAACAAACCGACCAACGCTTCTCCAAACCTGGGCATTTCCTTTGTCAACGTAGCCATGACGGTCCAGACCAGCACTATTACCGGCAACGTGGTCAATGCTACCTTGTTCGCCAACCCGGTAGGGTTGGATGGCGAAGGGGCCTCGTGGATCAAGTGCGGCTACCATATCGACCAGTCCCCCAAACTGACCATCTGCGACAACACCGGCGACTATACCTACCGCCTTTTTCACTTCTCCGGCTCGCTCGACTACTGCGACTTTTCCCGGAACGTTATCAACCACCACCACTACGGCGTACTCTGCGCCGCGCAGGACAACAGCCCGCAGACTAAGATGGGCCAACAGCTGTGGCACGAGAACCTCTGGCTCACTACGGCCAGTGCCTACGTGAAACGCAGTGCCAAATACAAAGACCCTTTTGCTACCATCCCCCCCTTCATCTTCAAGGTCCATCCGGGAGTTGCTGCGGAAAACCCACCCAACCCGGACCCGGCCAACTGGTTTGTATCTATAAATCCGGGTGCTGGGGAACATGAGAATTCCAAATGCATCGGCGACAATTTTGTGGCCGACGACCTTGGCGGTTGGGACTCGAACGTGATCGAAGGTACCTATCCCTATATTTCGGCGGCGCAGGCCTGGGATATGCAGCGCGACCTGCTGGGCAAGTTGCTGGAACGCCCGGACTACCGCCCTGCCGGGTCAGCCAGCCAGATTTGGTACGACAACCTGACCAGTTCCTCCGCCTGGAAGTACGCCGATTTTGAGCGGCTGTATTACCAGGCCTACCAGCCTACGGCAGCGGCGCAGGCCAGCCTGAACAGTGCGCAGGAGAAATGCGGCGTTTGGATCAGGGAAATGGTCCGGCTAGACTCCCTGCAAAACCTGGATGTGGCCACCGAGGATGCCGCTTTGCGCCAACAGCAACTGACCACCGCCGGTCAGCTCATCACTGCCAGCACCAACCTGGCAGACGAACAAGGACAAGCCAAGACCATCACTCAGGCGGCCCTGGCCACCGCACAAAGTGCCTGGAACAACCTGCCCGCCACCCAGATATGGGAGAGCAACCGCAAGGCACTCTACGAGATGTGGCTGACCCAGGCCCAGTACAAAGGCTTGGGCGAGGCCGAGTACGTCCGCATGCGTGGCATCGCCAACCAATGCCCGCAGGAGGGTGGCATGGCGGTGCGGGAAATACCCGTGTTCCTGCCAGTGCCAGAGGCGAACCTGTATTCAAAGGAAGAATATTGGGCAACCTGCACAGAGGTGAAGGCCAGGCAAGGGCAATCGACCGCCCCGGCACTGACTGACAATGCCCTGACCGTCTTTCCCAACCCGGCTGCCCAACAGCTGACCCTGTTCCTGGCCCAAGCCGCCGAGGCCGATTGGGCGATCACCGACCTGACCGGCCGCACTTGGCAGCGAGGCCGACTCATGGACGGTCAGACCTCCGTGACCTTTGATACCCAGCCATTGCCGACCGGCCTGTACCTCTGCACGGTACGTACCAGCTCCGGCCTCGCGCTGACCGCTAAGATCGCCATCCAACACTAAATCAAGCTCGTTTCATCCGCCCTTACCCGCATGGCTCTGCCATGCGGGTAAGGGCTTTTCCTAGGTCTGCCATGTCCAGATATATTGTTCTCTTATTCTGTTTAGTCCCTGCTCTTCTTGTCGCTCAATTATATGATTATCAATGGATTATGGGTGGAGGACCTAATAATCCAGCCGACATGGAGGGTGGAGTGTTGCTGGATTTTCATACCGATCCGGTGTCGATCTCTTACCGACCAATGGGGCCAGGGGGAAAAACCTTTTCTTTTACCAATATTTGTAATGTTGAAGGTTTGCTACAGTTCTACACCAACAATTGCAGTATCATCAATAAACAAGATTTAATGATTCAGAATGGCAACGGCCTGAATGCCCCCGGCTCGGAGTATATCCAAAACTGCGCTAACTCCCCGACTGGCCACGGCTACAACACCCGTTCTTCCTTTTTCCTGCCCCTGCCTGGCTCGTCCGATACCTACGTACTGTTCCAACTGCGCTACGACCCCGGCATCAGCCCCGACTCCTTCTACCACGTCGAGAGCCTGCTCTACAGCGTAGTGGATGCGTCGGCGGCCAACGGCCAGGGAGCCATCACCCAAAAAAACGTGCTGGTGGCGAAGGACACCTTCTGCGATATGCTGGCGGCGGTGCGCCACGGCAATGGCCGGGATTGGTGGGTGGTCTGCCCGCAATTCAACTCCGACCAGGCTTCTTTATGCCTGCTCACGCCCGAGGGGGTGCAAGGCCCCTACCTGCGCAAGCTGCCGTTGGTCTGGCCGGGCGAACTGAACGGCTTCTGGTGGGAGCAGGCGGTGTTCTCTTCCGATGGCCAGCGCTATGCCCGCGCCAATAGCCGCAACGACCTGCAGGTGTTCGACTTCGACCGCTGTAGCGGCGAGTTCTCCAAGCCACTGGAACTGCTGCTGCCGGTGGAGGACAAGTACACTTGCGGAATGGCCCTGTCCGCCAGTGGTCGCCTGGCCTACATCAGCACGGGCATCAAAATCTACCAGTTCGATCTGGAGAACCCCGATCCGCAGGCCAGCCGGGTACTGGTGGCCGAGTACGACTACGCGGCGGACTCGCTGTCCACCACCTTCA
>JAYUXG010000438.1:0-8789 GCA_043753125.1 Saprospirales bacterium
TACCATCCACACGCATCTGGCCCAGGTTCCCAAGACCAACATTGACCTTGCCCGCTGCGTCCTTGACGCTGCCCTTGGCTTGGCCGTCCAGTTGCACGAAATCGGGCAGCCGCAACACGTTGGTAATCAGCGTGTCCTCTACATAGCCAAGTATTTCCTGGCGGGCTAGCGAGGCATCAAACGTCACGTCGAAGCCCAGTTGGTCGGGAATATTTACGTTTTTCAGCAGTCCGTTGAACGTCAAACGGCTGGTCGTGCCCCCGCGCAAGGCATTGATTTTCAAGTCCGTATTGAGGGCAGCCAAGGTGCCGCGCAGGGTGCCCGTAGCCTGCACATTGTCGGGCAAATCCATGCCTTCCAGGGCCAGGAAGGCAAAGAAATTCTTTGGTGCGTCCAACCGATGGATGCGCAGGTCCATGCCGAGGCGGTTAGGGTCGCTGGCGTTGGTCAGTATGCCGCCCAGGTCGAATTGGAGCGGTGGGCCGACCACAGCGGGGAAGCTGGGGCCAGTCTGCAAGGCACCCACGTCGCCCCGCAGCGTCAATTGGAGGCGCGACATAGTGCCCGCCAAATAGCCGGAAGCATTTATATAGGCGGGCAGCGGTTGGGCCAGAATGCTGTCCATCGGCGTATCGCCCACCGACATAAAGCGGACGAGATCGGCGCGATTGGTTCGTAACTGACTGATATTCAGGTCCATGCCGAGTTTAGTCGGCTCGGTCAGTTGCTGCACGGAACCCGTCAGGTAGGCTACTGTGCCGCTGCCCGCCTTGAGGCGGACGTTTTCGGTCTGTAAGTTTTGCAGCCAGCCATTGAGGTTGCCCGACACTTCGTAGGGCATATCCTTCAACCGGGACAATGCGGAATTTTCCTGCGGTGGCAACAGCACGATCAAGTCGCCCACTATGCCTTTCACCTGTCGTAACTGGATTTGCATTCGGTCAAAAGTGACTCCATCATTTTTGAACAGTGCCACGTCGCCATCCAGCGTGGTTTGATTTAGGCTGGCCAGCAGGTTCTTGATCTCTATGCTGCCCGACGTAACGCGGGCGGTAGTACGTAGCGAGTGGAGTTGTAGCCCGCTCTTATCGTTGCCGGAGAGGGCATCCGCCTGCACCAACATGGTGTCGCCCTGCATGGAGAATTCAGAAATATTGGCGTTGAGTTCGGTCAAGCCGAGATCGCCTGCGTTGACGTGGCCGGGGGTGAGCGGAGCCACCGGATCGCGGAAGGCCACCGCGCTGTTTTCCACGCGGATGCCCTTGGCCTGGATGGCCATCATGTCGTTGGCGGAGCGCACTTGGAGGTTATCGAGGTTGGTCTTTTCCAACGTAGCATCCAACGCCAGTTCGGGGGTGGAAAAAACGATATGCGAACGGCTGATGTCCCCACCTTTTAGTAGTAGTCCGAACGCTGTGGCTGGTTCGCCGTCGTCTACGGAAGGCTTCTTCTGGATCAATCTTATCTCTGAATCGGCAAGGGTGAAGCCGTCCAGTTCAAAGTTCATATTATCCAGATCGGCTTTTTCGATCACCGTGTTGGCGGTTCCGATCTTGGCCTGGGTGGTGCTTTCGGCATCCTCATCTTGTAGCAAAAAATCCACACCTTTGAGCTGAAGCACCGCTAAATCCAATTGGATTTTCCACGGAGACGCGGTCGTATCGACGGGCACTGCCTCCGTGGTATCCGCCGCAAAGGCCGCCACGATGAAGTCAAAATTGAAAATGCTGTCCTTTTTGTGCAGATATACGCCCGCATCTTCCAGCGTTATTTTTTGCAGTTCAATAGTTTGATCGAGCAGTTTCCACATGCCCATATCCACGACCAGACTGCCCACGCGGGCCAGCGTATCACCCTGTTGGTCTTCTATCAGGAACTTCTCCAAGGAGATGTAATAGGGAAAACGCAGGCTAATAGAACCGATTTCGACGCGGGTGTGCAGTTTTTCCTGCAAAAAAGACTCTGCCTTGCGGGTTATCTTCTGCTGCACGGAAGGCAGGGTGAGAGCATAGATCGCCGCTGCCACCAGCACGAGCAGGCTGACCAACACGATCAAAGTAATGCGCAATATTTTGCGCCCGAGGGAGCGAGAGGGTTTTGCTTGTGCCATTCGTTTTTGCGCACCCCGATGTGGGCAATGGTGGTTGCTGGAGCGGGGGACGGGGCAAGGTAAGAAAAAGGCGGGCCAAGTGGCTTGAGTAACCAATGTGGTTGATAACTTATAGAGAATGCTTTACCTTTACAGGAAAAAAGTATGAAAACTATCACGGTGGGTGAATTGAAGAAAAATTTCTCTGCTGTCTTGGAATGGATAAATTCTGGGGAAGAAGTAGTTATATCTTTTGGTAAAAAGAAGAAGATCGTTGCTTCTATTGTGCCAGCACCGACTGTTGAAAAAAACGGGAAAAGCAAAGATGGCAACCTGCCTGGAAGGAAGGCGTTAGTGCTGGTAGCCAAAGGAGTGCGTCACGCTGCAAACACGAAGGAAGAGCGCCCACTTGGTTTGTTGGCAGGCAAAGCAACCGTTGCTTTTGCAGATAATTTTAAGATGACAGAAGAAGAGTTCTTGGGCGTATGAGATATTTATTAGATACACATACCTTGATTTGGGCCATCACGGAACCTGCCAAATTATCGGAGCGGGTCAGCCAAATTATAAAGGATAGGAACCAACAAATCATTGCCAGTGTAGTGAATTTCTGGGAAATATCCTTAAAATCTGCCTCTGGTAGAATAGATCTGAAAGGGGTGATCGCAGAAGATTTCCCAACCCTTTGCGAACGAATGTATATAGATATTCTTCCATTGTCAGCCGAGCATGCTTCTACATTTCATAACCTGACCGTTTTCGCCGCCCATAAAGACCCTTTTGATCGAATGCTGATTTGGCAAGCCAAGTGTTTGGCTATTCCTATTTTGAGCAAGGATGGAAAATTTAAATTGTATGAGTCAGAAGGGATTTCGGTGGTGTGGTAAATATTGGTTCACTTTTGCATGACAGATATGTTTTTTAAAGCCGCCGTAAAAGAACCTATACCTGTTGCCGAAGCCCTGATCTCTACTTTTGTAATCAAGCTTATATTTCGATTTACGTTGGAAAAAGTAAACTCAGCAGAAATAGGGACATCCGCTACCAACGTTTTTCTTCGCCAACCATTTCCAGAGATATTTGCCAAACGAACATTTGACATAAGAAAATCATTACCCTCTTCATCAATAATCCGGCTATCATAGCTAGCATTTACATCTAAATCAATCTATTTTCCAAGACTGGTAATTCGAAGCCGGCAGTTAACGGTTTCTCCTGATTGCGCACATTCCAAACACTCAAAAAGTACAGTTCCTTGTTTAAAAGTGATTTTGGCAGGGAGGGTCGGCGGCCTTGGGTTGCTGGGAGGAGTAGCGTTAGTTTGCCCGCTAGGCTGACTATTTAATCCTTTTTCCTCCAAAGCAATAATAGCCGGAGTCCGTCGCAGTGCCCCTTTGGAGGAAGCCAAAATAACCGCCGTCTCCAAATTGATGGCTTTCACGTTGACGTTTAGGTTTTCGCCCACTGAAGTCAAGGTGCCAATCACAATGGCGTCAATACCCTTTAATTTACCCAGTTTGGCCACTGAATTAGGGTCCAGCAAGCCCTTGGCATCCAAACCAGCCTCTTTGAGCAGAAAATTGAGGCGACCCCGGTCCACAATAGAAAAAGTGGTGGCAGCATTGACCATTACGTCCGAGAACTGCTCGGCGAGGTATTTGCCCAGTTCGGTAGGCGTGCCGTCCAGTTTGCTGAAATCGGCGATAGCGACGTTTTTGATGTCCGTCTTGGTTCTCATTTTGGCAGCCAAGTGGCTGACTATGATGGCGATCTCTTTGTCGAAAGCATCGGTTTGGGCGGAGAGGGGGAGGGTGATTGCGCAGAATAGTAGGAGAAGAAAGGTTGTTTTTTTCATGGTTGGAGACGGTTTTAGTTTTTACTAACAGAAATGTTTTTTAGTGGTATTTTAAAATAACCCAAATCTGTTCCCCCGGCGTTGACCTCCATTTTTGTAATTAGACCCACTACTCGATTTATATTCGAGAAAGTAAATTCAGCAGAAATAGGAACATCTGCCACCATTATTTTATTCTATACGCCCGGTCCTGCCACATTTGCTAAACGGCTACTTGTCATAGAAAAATCATTTCCTTCTTCATCAATAAGCCAACTACCTACCGAACCTATAATTAGGTTGATATCTTTCCCAATGCTGGTAATTCGAAATTTACAATTAATGTTTTCCCCCGATTGCTTGCACGATAAACATTCGAACAATAAGGGTTCTTTTTGAAAAGTGCTTTGAGCAGGCACGAGAGGCTTTAGCGGTTTCACCATCTCTGGTTTGACGGTGCTCGGCTGCTTTACCGGCTCGCCTACCAATTCTTTTCCCTCCAAAACAATCACTGCCGGGGTCCGAGGCAGCAAGCCCTTTGCGGAAGCAAGGATGATACCTGTCTCCAGGTTCAAGGTTTGTACATTGACACTCAGGTTTTCCCCCACCGAAGTCATAGTACCGACCACAACGGCATCTATACCCTTCAATTTGCCCAGTTTGGCCACTGAATTTGGGTCCAGTAAACCCTTAGCATCCAGTCCGGCCTCTTTAAGCAGGAAGTTGAGCCGGCCCCGGTTCACCACCGAAAAGGAGATGTTGGCATTGACCATCACGTCAGAGAATTGCTCGGCGAGATACTTGCCCAGTTCGGTCGGTGTACCGTTCAGGTTGGCAAAATCGGCAATGGCGACGTTTTTGATCGTGGTTTTGGTGTTCATCTTAGTCACCAGATCATTGACGATGCGGGTGATTTTATCGTCAAGGGCATCGTTTTGGGCAGACAGGGCAAGGCTGTTGAAACAGAAAATCAGGAGAAGGAAGATTAGTTTTTGCATAATTGAAGCGGGAGTTTTTGATTGGAAAATTGCGACATAAAACTTTCTTCGAGGCCCTCGCGGGCGCGATTTTTATTGTTGGCACCGCCCGCGCCAATTCCGGCGATAGTAAATGAGCGGACGGTGTTGCTACGAAAGGCAAAGAATTTTACTTCAAAACTACCAGTGGCGTTTTCCAATTCGTGGGATTCGCCACCTGCGTCCTGCACCACTTTTCCGAAATCCACTTTGCCCGCGCGGACAAAACATAGGCAGGCGGTACGTTTGTCCAAGCCTGCGCTTTTGAGTGCGGCTAAGTCCTCACCATCCAAATCTTTGGAAAAAGAGGATAGGAAACCAGGACGGAACAAGGTAGTCGTAGTGGAAAACCCGGCAAACTGCTGCACCAGCTGGTTTTTCAAATTGGACACGGACACACCGCCATCTTGGCTGGCCGCCAGAATTGCGATTTCGGAGGGTGGTTCGTTGTTAAAAAAAGTGGTCGAGGTTGGCACAGTGGGAATAGGAAGTGGGCTGGTCGTACCTGTCCGGTCAGCAGACGGTGGTTGACCAGTGCCGCCAGTGGACTTTGGGGCGGGCGTTGGCAGGCCGATGTCAGCACCGTCTCTTTTTACCAAAATCTCCAGCAGATCAATGGCGCAGTCCCGCACGGGATACTTCATGGAGTTGCGGAGATTGAACTCCTTCACTAAAACCCTGCGTCCGTCCGAAAATTCGACGGTCAGCGGCACGATCTTGCTTTCCGACAATTGTATGCCCTCCACCGTGAATTGGCCGCCCGCCAGCGATGCATCCTCCGCGAAAGTACCCAGGCGGACGGTAACATTTTCCAGAGCCATTTTTGTTTTTTCGTCCAGCAAGGTGCCAACTAGCGTCACCCCGTTGGGACAGGTATTTTGCCTGCCGGGTGACCACGTGCAAAGGCCAAAGTAAAAAGTGGCAAAAACAACGATCAACGTGGCGACAACCAGTTTGCCCGGGGTCGTATGCAGGAAAAAAGCCCGCTCAATGATTCTCACTAAGCCGTCTGCATCGTTGCTCATTTGTCAATGGGTAGGTTTGAAATGATGGTGGGTAGCAGCCCTCCGGAGCCGGGCCAAAAGTATAAAATTCAACACATGGGAACCAAAGCAATATTATACCCCCACAAATCCCTCAAAATTTTCCCGATCAATCCATTCCGTTTCACTCCCCGGATAGGCTTCTAGAAACGCTTTGGGAAAATGCGGCTTTTTCTTAGCCGACCATTTGAACTCGAAGGCACGCAGCCGACCATCCGCCTCTTCCACATAATCAATTTTCTGTTGGGTAATGGTGCGCCAAAAGTATGTGTTACACAAGTAGTCCGTGTAGGTGTTGCGCTTCATGCGCTCGGCCAGCAGAAAATTTTCCCACAGTGCGCCCGTGTCGCTGCGCAGAGTAAGGGGCGAAAAATTTTTGAGGATGGAGTTGCGAATGCCATTGTCGTAAAAATAGATTTTCCGGCCTTTTTTAATTTCGTTGCGGGCGTTGCGGCTCAGCGAGGGCAAGCGGAAAAGCACGAAGGACTGCTCCAGCAGGTCGGTGTATCTTTCCACGGTGAGCGGATCGGCCCCGATGAGCCGCGCCACTTCTGAATAGCGAACCTCACTGCCGACCTGCAGTGCCAAGGCTTGTAGGAGCTTCACCAACAAGGACGGCTTTTTGAGCTGATCAAGTGTCAACAAATCTTTGTACATCAGCCCATCGGTTAGATCATTCAGGATTTTTCGGGCCTGCGGCGGCTCATTTTGCACTACTTCGGGATAGTAGCCGTAGAGCATCCGGTGTTCTAGCAGCGAGCGTTCGGTCAGGTAGCCGTGTTGAGCGCACATTTCCACGAACGAAAGCGGGTAAAGCGAAAACTCGAATTTCCGACCGGTAAGACTCTCTTTGGTCTGGGCAGCCAAGTCGAGGGAAGAGGAGCCAGTAACAAACAATTGTGCTTGTGGCAAATGATCGGTGATGAGTTTGAGCATCAACCCGGCATTGGTGAAGCGTTGTGCCTCATCCACTACGACTACTTCATTTTGCCCAACCAGCAGCTGTAAACGTGCCAGGGAGGTGTTGTCCAATAATGCACGGGTCTCTGGATCATCACCAGTGAGCCACAGGGTTTTGCGTTCCAGGCTTTGGGTGATTTGGCGCACCAAGGTGGTTTTACCCACCTGCCGGGGGCCAATGATGATAATGGCTTTTCCTTTGCCCAGCCAGGGGCGAATGTTTTGCTCTTGGATGCGTTGGATCATACCATCTCTTAATTTCGACCAAAATTAGTCAAATTTTCGGATTTAAATCTGAAAATTTGATCTTTTTTTCAGATTTTAGGACCGTTTTCCAGAACACCATCAAAGTAGTACGTAGTATTTTTTACCCGAAAGAGCGGATAGGTTTTTTCTACGCCATTCGTTTTCGCGTACCTCAATATAGGCAATGGCGGTTGTCAGAGCGGGGTTAGGTGGGAAGGAAAATAAAAGGTAGGGCCAAATTTCAAAGTTTATAGAGCTGGAGTTCCGACTTGCTGGAGGCGACAGCGTGACCAGTAGAAAAGGTTGGACCTTTTGAAGCGCATTTCACAAAAAACTTATAATTAAGAATTTATAGATAATAAAATAAAAAATACACATGGCTACGATAAAAATCGTAGCAAAAACTTGCATCTACGATTTTTATCGTAGCATCTTTGCAACGAAGGATTAGCGCGGGTAGGCGGAACCAATCCGATGTTTCCAGACATCTCCGCCTCCCTCTTTTTTGACCATCGCCACGCTAAAGATATACGACTATGCAAGAACGACCCATGCCTGTCCCGACGGATGCCGAACTGGAAATACTACAAGTGCTGTGGGGTAGGGCCGCCGAGCCAGTGCGCTATGTGAACGAGACGATCAATGGTCGTCGCCCTCCGGAGCAACAAGTCGGCTACACCACTACGCTGAAGCAGATGCAACTAATGCTGGACAAAGGACTGCTGTCGCGCGAAATAGTGGAGCGCAACCACCTGTACCAGGCCGCGCAAAGCCGCGAGACGGTACAATCACAAGTGGTGCGGGAAATAACGGAGCTGGCCTTTGAAGGCTCCGCATCTTCTCTGGTGCTTCGCGCACTGGGCAGCGGCCAGACTACACCGGCAGAACTGGAACAAATCAAGGACTTTATTCGGCAAATGGAGGAAAAGAATTATGAATTATGAATTATCCCATTGACCGTATTGAAAGTATTGACTACACTGTAAATTAAGTTGTTTTGAGTATTTGAGGATGCGAGTATTTGATCAATTACCTGACAATCAAGTGCTTTAATCAAATACTCAAATACGCGCATCCTCATAAATTTAATTTACGCTGTATTGACCACCATAATTTAATATTCTATGAAACTTCCGGACGTCATTTTTTCCGCTGGCCTTGATCGGGCATTGGGCTGGACCATGTTGCACTCTATCTGGCAAGCCACTTTGATTGCGCTGCTCGCCGGCATTTTGCTGCTGGTGTTGCGCCGCCAATCGGCGCAGCTGCGTTACGGGGTGGCTAATTTGGCCTTGGTGGCGATACTGTTGAGTGCGGCGGGTACTTTCTACTATTACCTACAGTTGCCGCCTGTTGCGGATAGTGGAGTGGTCACCACGCAGCAGTCGGTGTTGCCGGTACCAACAACTGCGGCAGAGTCAACAACGCCGATCCCGCCGCCCACGCTGACCGATGCAACAACACCTGCCGTCACGGAAAACAATGTGTCCACTAGTTTTCGCGCCTATTTCACCGAACACCTGCCGTTGATCGTGGCCATCTGGTTTTTAGGGATGACTATTTTCTTATGCCGGTTACTGGGTGGTATTTCCAACGCCTAC
>JAYUXG010000439.1:0-8730 GCA_043753125.1 Saprospirales bacterium
AACGCTATTTATCGTTTCGTCGCTCTGGGGCGTCAAGTGGATTATCCAATACTCGAATAATTATTTGTAAATCAAATGATTACAAACCGAGAACCGCTGCTGTTTTAATAATAAATACTGCTGGTTTCGACTCTCCCTACATTCCCGACCTGGCCATTAGTCCGGAAGGTGACTTTTATCTACTGATTTCTGCATTTGACTCTTTATCTATCCATATCCGAATGATTGCGAAACTGGATATTGTCACTAATAGCCTATCTATTGTCTGTATTACGCCTGTGAATTACAACTCACTAACCTGTGATGCTAATGGTGTATTATACGCAGTGAGTGCCTGGGGCCTTTTTTCTTACAACCTGCATACAGGCCAGGCAACAGATTTTGGTCCAGTCAATTTTTTACCAACTGGCGACCTGACTTTTCGAAACGGCAAATTATATTGTGCGGTTGCTGCTGGTAATGGTAGGAATGGGATAGTAGAGGTCAACCTTGCCGATCCAATGTCCAGTCAATTGCTTTTTTCCTATCTAGTACTGGACAATCTGCCGGCCTACGGCATCGTTTCCGAAGTAATCTCTTGTGACAGCACTAACACCTACGTGACGGTTACTGGCCCATACTCCTCTGGCGACTCGATCCTCAACCGATTATATTTGGTTGATTTCGACAATCAGAGCGTCAGCTACCTGTGCGACACCCCTGGCCCGATCTACGGTGCCGCCACCCCAAATGAATACCTCGCCTCCGACTGTTCCGTCCGCCTCGACCTGGATGCCGACGACTTCACCGTGTCTGGCAGCGACTACCAAGCCCAGCCCTACTGCGGCCAAGGCCTTGTCGCCGTGGCCGATACCGATGCGGTTTTTTATTCCGGCTACCGGGTCGATTCTTTGCGTATCCGGCTGTTGCCCCCTGCGCCCGATGGAGCCGCCGAGTACTTGAGTGTCCCCGTTACGGCCCCGTTGGGCGTGAGCGGGCAAAACAGCCACTGGCTCACCCTGCACAACTTAGGCGGGGCCAAGGCCCTTGATTTTCAAACGGCTATCTGCTCGGTACGTTGGCACCATACCGCTCCGGCAGTCACGCCCGGCCCGCGCCAGGTGGAGTTCATCGCTTTTGCCAGTGGCGGGCGCGGCGATACCGCCCTGGCGGTGGTGCCGGTGCCTGTGGCCCGCACGGCCGGGCGCGACACGGCCGTGGCGGTCTGCGCCGATGGCCCGCCTTTTACCTTGTTGCATTTGCTCTCCCCCTCGGCCAGTCCCGGCGGCAGTTGGTCGCCCCATTTGCCCGCTAGTGACCCGTTCGACCCGGCCAGCGCAGCCTCCACTTTGTTCCGTTACATCCTGCCCGACCACGAATGCCCCGGCGACACGGCGATCGTTGACGTCTTGGTGTGGCCCCGGCCTGTGTTCAGCCTCGGCCCGGACCAGTCGTTTTGTGCGGGCGACAGCATCATGCTGGGGCCAGTGAGCGGCTCCCTCACCTGGCACGATGGCTATACCGGCCCGCAGTATGCGGCAAGCCAGCCCGGCCTGTACTGGGCGGAGACGACCGACGCGCATGGCTGCCGTTTTCGCGACAGCGTGGCCCTCACCCGGCACGAGCCGACGCAGAACCAGGAAACGCTGGCCCGCTGCTTCGGGCAGCCGTACCTGTGGCACAGTACGCCGATCAACGCCGACACCCTGCTCTGCGACACGCTCGTCGGCACAAATGGCTGTGATTCCACCTATTGCCTTACCTTGTCGTTTTACTACCCGGCCTTGACCGTGGATACCACGCGTTGCTCCGGGCAAGCACTGTCTTGGCAGGGGCAAATGCTTTCGACGGCGGGGAATTATCAAGATACCTTGCTGTTGGATGGCTGCCTGACCGCAGTGAACCTTCACCTGGCCATCTTACCGCCGATCGTGCAGCCCCTGGGTGCCACGGTCTGCGCCGGGGACACTTTTGTTTTGGGGAACCAATCCTTCACCGCCGCCGGGCTTTACCAAATGCCGTTCCAAACCCCGGCAGGCTGCGATAGTATCGTGCAGTTGCAACTGTCAGTGCAACCGGCGCACTATGCTTCTATCACGGCGAATATTTGTCCGGGCGAGCAGTACCCGTGGCCAGGGCCTGACCTGACCGAACCGGGAACTTATATCGACACGCTGCCGACGGCGGCGGGCTGCGACAGCGTAGTCACGCTCACCTTGGGCCATTTGCCACCGCCCGCGCCGTTGCTGTCGGGCGACACGCTGTTCTGCCCGGGCGAGGCCACGGTGCTGGAGGTGGGGCCTTTTGCGACTTACGCCTGGTCCACGGGTGCGGCCACTGCGCAGGTCACAGTGGTGCAGCCAGGTAGTTATACGGTCACGGTGACGGCTGCCAATGGTTGCATGGCTATGGCGACTACGCAGGTGAATGAGTACCCTGCAATAGTCGCCATTTGGGATATGATAGGCCCACTATGCCCCGACGGGATGGACGGTACAGTGGTTTTGGAAAGTATTAGTGGCGGATGGTCGCCCTTTTTGTATCAATTAAATCAAGGGCCAGCGGTACCTATCCCCGAATTTCCCGGCTTAGCTCCCGGGCCTTGGACGGTAATGGTGAGTGATGCGGCAGGTTGCCAAAAGATCTATACGGGCGAACTGGCTAATCCCGGCTCCTGGATGCTGGATTTGGGCGCGTCCCCCACGTTGGAAAAAGGGGAGGCGTATTCCATTCCGTTACAAAACACTGGTAGCCAATCTTTTATTTATGCCTGGTCGCCAACGGCGGGTCTGTCTTGTCCAGATTGTCAAAACCCAATCGCCCGGCCGGACAGCACCACCAACTATATGGTCACGGTGACGGATGCAGATGGCTGCACCAAAGTGGACAGCCTGACCATCCGGGTGCGGCAGAAAGCACCCGATTTGTACGTACCCACGGCCTTTTGGCCCGATGAGAGTGGTCGAAACGATTATTTCACCGTTTTTGGCGACCCGCAAATTTTTCAGAACATGGCGTTGCTGCGTATCTATGACCGTTGGGGCAGTTTGGTGTTTGAAAAGATGGATTTGCCGGTGAACGAGGAAAAGGCAGGCTGGGATGGCCGGAGCCGGGGGAAAAATTGTTTGCCCGGTATCTATACTTTTTATGCTGAGGTGCGCCTGCGCGATGGTGCTTTGCTGCGCAAGGTGGGCGAGGTGCTGCTGGTGCGTTGAGGGCTAGGCCATTTTTTTACCGGTGCCCACACGTCCTTCAGTCTGTACGACGGACTTCTTAGTCCGTCGAATCGGGAGCCGATTTTTTCACCGGTGCCCACACCTCCTTCAATTTCAAAAAAGGTTTTTCCAATAACATCCAACTCAGGCGGGCCAATACATAAGAACCGCCGAAAGCCAGCAGGATATACGTGGTCTGCGCTATCACCGGCGGCCAACCACTGGCCACTAGCCAATCGCCAAACCACTTCATCCAAGTGAAGCGAAACATCTGGTGAAACACGTAGAGGCCGTAACTGTACACGCCGAGGTGCATCAAAAAGGGATTTTCGCAGAGGCGGCGCACGAGGGCCTTGGGGTGTTGGTTGAGGGCCAAATACAGAAACGAGGCAAAGAACAGGGCCGACAAGGTGTCGCGGTAATGGGTGCCACCGTGCATCAGGCTTTCGCCTACGCGCCAGCCCATCCAGCAGAACAAAATACGGACAATCCACTGATCGTAGGGGATGCGGCGATGCCAGCCGAGCCGGAAAAAGACGGCCATGAAGCAACCAGCCGCCAGGGCATCCATCCGGCAGTAGGGCAGCACATAGGAGGCCATCGTCCAAGAGCCGTCGGCATGAAACTGTTGGTCCACCATGCGGCGGATGGGCAGGCTGTAATGGATGAGCAGCACACACAATACGGCCAGCACCCGTGGCGGCAGTATTTTCACGATCAATGGCCAAGCCAGGTAGAATTGCTCTTCCACCGCCACCGACCACAAGTGGTTGATGCCCAAATAGTTGCTATGGTACACCCAATTGTCTTTCAGGGCCATCGCTACATTGGGTAGAAAGAATACGAACCACCACAGCGAATCGTACTGATGCAACCGGTCGGCACCCTTTTCCAGAAAGACCACTTCGAGCCACACCACCAACACGGCAAAATAGTAGAGCGGGAAAATGCGCAAGGCCCGACGACTGAAGAACGTAGCCCAGTAGCGTTCGCGGTGCTTGGTGTCAAGTAAAATGCCGGTAATGAGGAAACCCGAAAGGACAAAGAACAGGTCCACGCCGAGCCAGCCGCTGTTCACCAATTTCCAGAATGGCGTGTTTGGGATGAAGACACTCAATACAAAGTGATTGAGCATGACCACCAAAATGGCGATGCCGCGCACCCCGTCGAGGGCGGGTATTTTGCTGGGAAAAGGATTGGTTAGCGGCTCGTTGCGCAGGAAAGTGATTAAGGCGGCGCGGGGAGTTTGCAGGTTTGGAAAGTTGGAAGGTTGGATTAGATTCTTGATAGTCAATATGTTATGGTTGAACCATTTCTTGGGCGGTGCATCGAAAGAAAAGAGGTGAGGTCTGCGAAAAGCCATAACATACGTGGTTGGTGCCACCTTTTAATTGGGCTTAATGTGGCAGGTCGCTGGTTATCAACCTTTTATCAACTACTCTTACTGGCGGGCGTTCATCACCTGCACCTTTGCCCCATTGGTCAGGTTGAGCTGGCCGGTCATCACTACGCGGTCGGTGGAATCCAGCCCGGAGGTCACTTCCACTTGGTCGCCGTACATCCCGCCCAGCACCACCGGGCGCAGCTCCGCGATGGAGTCCTTGACCACATACACTTTGGCCTCTTGCAGGCTACCGGCAATGGCTTTGCGCGGGATGGTCAGGCCCTGCCGCAGCTTGTCGGCGGCAAAAATAGCGCGGGCGTGCATACCGCTGCGCAAGGGGGAACCTTTGGGGTTCAGGACTTCTATTTCCACATCGTAGTTGTAGGCGTTGTCGGCGCGCAGGCCGATGTTGGTCACCTTGCCGATCAGCGTCGTGTCGGGATAGACATCGGCGACAATGCGTACGGACTGGCCTTTGCGCACGGTCAGGATGTCCTTTTCGATCACTTTTACCATCAGGAAAAGTTTGTCCAGGCTGGTAATCTGGGCCACCTGGATGCCGGGACCGATGACGCTGCCGCGTTCGATGAAGCGCATCCCCAGGGTGCCGTTCATGGTGGCCTTGATGCTGGTGTTGCCGATTTGTTTGCGCAGCACCTTGGTCTTGGCCACGGCGGCGGCGATGCCCAACTGCACCTCCTCGATCTTGTTTTTGGGCAGGGCTTCTCCTTCAATCAGTTTTTTTACCCGCTCCTCGTCACGACGTAATTTGTCCAGATTTGTCTGGGTGGCCTCCAGTTCTATGCGCAGCAATTCATCGTCTATTTTGGCGATCAAGTCCCCTTCCCGCACCATTTCCCCTTTGTTTTTATACACTTGGATCACTTTTCCAGCGGTCTCCGAAATGACGAGCATCTCTTTGACAGGCAGGAAAATGCCGTCGGCGGTTAGTTGTTCCGCTAATGTATCGAACCGCGGCAGGGCCACCTCTACCGGCACGTAGGCACGCACCGTCTTGCCAAGTTCCGTTTCAGCAGTCAGTTCCTGTTTGTTGGAATACAGTTTCCAAACAATGAGGGCCAAGACGGCAGCAAAGAAAAGCCAGAGCCAGATTTTATTCTTTTTCAAAATTGCGGGTGCAGCGTTGCGGGTGCTGCGGGTGGGGCAAATTTCCGCAAAATTTTCGGCAAACTCACCATACGAATTCCAAGACTTCCTCTAAGCCTTCGTTCAGGCTGAAATGCACCGGGCAGGTACGGGCGGCGGTTTCCAAAATCTTTTTTTCCACCTCGGTGAAACCGTGGTCGGGCATCGTGAACTTGATTTCGATCCGGGCAATGCGACGCGGCGCGGCAGCCATGATTTTGGTCACCTCGGCGTTTGCCCCGGTGATGTCCAGGGTGTGGTTGCGGGCACTGATACCCATAATGGTCAGCATACAGGTGGCGAGTGAGGTCGCGCACAGGTCGGTCGGCGAAAAGGCCTCTCCTTTGCCCTGGTTATCAGGTGGCGCATCGGTGAGGATGGTGTTGCCGGAAAGGAGGTGCGTGGCTTCGGTGCGGAGGTTGCCGAGGTATTTTACGGTGGAGGTCATGGAAATAATTTTATAGTCTGTCCCGATAGGGGCTGCTTTGACTATAGGCGTCCCCATTATAGGTTTGCATAAGTCGTTTGAGATCAAACCAAACTTTAGCTGGAATGATTTTGGGTGTTCTGCTAAGTGAAAGTTTAGCAAAGGCAGTTTCGTATTCATTTTGTTTCAAATCTGGCATGATTTGCCGGACAGAATTGGTTAGTTGTTTGATAGCGGTGAATATGTCTCTTCCTTTCAGTTCGATAAAATGCGTAGGGTGCAGAAGCGATTTGTCCCCCCGTTTTCATGATTTTATGAGGTTGTTAATCATGATATTCCAACGGAATGCGAGCAGTATTCCCCGTAGGAAGTACCGGTTTCGTATTTTCGTGCTGAAAATACCGCTTTATGGCACTACAGGACAAGTACATCAACCCATTTGCGGATTTTGGTTTTAAAAAGTTGTTCGGCTCCGAGCCAAACAAAGACCTCCTGATTGATTTCCTGAACCAAGTATTGCCTGGCAAACACAAAATAAAAGACCTAACCTACGCCCGTACAGAACAGCTTGGTAGCACGGAAACCGACCGAAAGGCCATCTTCGATCTATACTGTATTGGCGAAAATGGTTGGAAAAGAAACGGGTGAGACCGCTCACGTCGAACATTGGAACTGCACTTTGAGACAACGGATTTGCCGGTTCGTGCGCAAGACCCTATCTTTTTCAAAGAGCGATGAAATGCATCAACTATACCTCAGGTTGTTCATTTACAACTATAACGTATCACTCATAAAGTAACGCTACCGGAAATTTTCTATTGTTCTTGTCCCTGCTCGTCGCCTGGTGTTTGTTCAAATTGACTTTTTTGCAAAAAAATGCCAAGTGGGGACTATGGCGTGGGCTACGCATGGGCCATACTTTTCTCAATGGCTGTTTTTTGGGTGTGTATAGCTGTAGTGGCCTGCATCATCGGTTTTGGAGGCGGCTTCACGTGGCTTTCGTTGGGGCGTTTTGCTGGCGGCGGAATGCCGGTGTTGTGTTTTTTGGTCATGCTGTTGGGCGTGAATTTGGGCATAGGGTGGGTAGTTCCAGGGCGTTCATTTTCTCGCCCCCGCGAACGCTGTGGCTACGTCACTGGTGCTGAGGGCCACGTTTGCCGTGTTATTGAACGAAACCTGAAAATAGAGCGTCTCGCCAACCCTCGTAAAATGGGGGCTTACCGACGTGCTTGCTGTAAACAGTTTGGTGTTCGCAACGATGATCTTTTGGGCGATTACTTCCAGAGTGGGCACCTTTTCGCCGAGTTCCAGGGCAAGTTGGACAGCTTCCAACTCGGAATCTTTGACCAGATAGACAGTTGCGACGCGAGCAAAGGCATCACTTCCCTTTTCATTTATAGTGGCGACAACCAGCCCCGACAAATTCGGGAAAAGGCACTGCTCAAAATCAAAAGTAAGCCCGATTGGCAGGAAGACCTCTTCCGTACACTGGAAAGAGATGGTGTGGACGAGGCCTTCCGATTCCTTTTATCCAACGACGTAGGCGACAAACCGCAGTTCGCAAAAGGCGTTTATCAAGGCGTGTTGAGCCAAGCAAGGTTGATACGAGAGGGTGGCGTAAAACCGAGTATGCCCCTAAAATAAGACAATGTGCAAACATTCAAGGTATTCAAGTGTTTGTAGTGGAGAAACAGTTATACAAATCAATTTACGAAATGTTTAAAAATAAAAAAGAAATAGAGCAATTGGAACAACGCTATCGAACAGCGTTTATAAATTCACTGGCCGGTTTCCGTCAGGCTGTATTGGTGGGTACTAAGTCGGTAGGTGGTAATACCAATCTGGCAATTTTTAATTCCCTTATCCATTTAGGTGCCAACCCGGCCTTGTTTGGACTAATAAGCAGGCCAGACAGTGTGCAACGAGATACATTGCAAAATATATTGGATACTAAAGAGTATTCGCTGAATTATATCAAGGCGGCTGAATATAAAAAAGCCCATCAAACCTCAGCCCGCTATGACAAAGGCATCTCTGAATTTGAAAAAGTAGGTTTTATTCCGTTTTATCATTCTGGCTGCCAAGCTCCATTTGTGGAAGGGGCTGTGGTGAAAATTGCCATGCGGTTTGAAGAAAGCATTCCAATTTCAATAAATGGAACGATACTTATCATAGGCAGCATAATGCAGGTTGATATAAATGATGGAATAGTTGACGCGGACGGATTTGTAAATTTATCAGCCTCTAAAGTGTTAATTAGTCAGGGACTTGACGCTTACTTTGTTTCTAAAGAAATAGGCCGTTTACCTTATGCCAAACCTTAAGCCATAAAATATGAACATAGGAATTCTTTTCCCGCATCAACTATTTGAACAAAATGAAATTTTTGCAAAATGCCATACCATTTATTTGGTAGAGGAATGGTTGTTTTTTAGACAATATAATTTTCACAAACAGAAAATTAGTTTTCACAGAGCAAGTATGAAGTTTTATGCAAGCTATCTTCAATCAAAAAATATTAAAGTGGTTTATGTTGATTCATTCAATGAGTTAGCTGATATTAGAAAATTAATTCCCCA
>JAYUXG010000440.1:0-3560 GCA_043753125.1 Saprospirales bacterium
ATTGACACCACCATCAAAAACGGACAGTCCGTTTTCCACGCCGTTGCGGCTATCGCTCATATGCCAGCACCGACAAAGGCGGCTGTATAGTTACAAAATTTTTATTGAATAAAAATGATTCAGATTTTAAAGTTGACTATAAACTTGAATTAGTTTATGAAAAAATAAACTTGCTTGCTAAAAATCTTGAAATAGGTTTACATGATCTTAAAGGAATTAGCAGCCAATTGTCGCAAGACATGAGTGACTTGAAAAGGAGTATTACTGAAAATGGCAGAGTAGAAGTTGATGAAAAAATAAACTTGAAGTTTCTGGTAGCAGAGGGAAACTGAACACTGGCTTTTGAAAAAATAAATAAGGCAATTTTAGAATGCGGCGACAAGCATCTTTTAGATAATTTTTTGCTAAATTTTGCTAGTAATTCACGAATTGAAGACCAACACTTAAAAGGGACAGTTACTTTTAATGAATTTACAATTGAAAAAAAATAGAATAAATCTTGGTGTGTTTTCAATAATTGATAGATTGCCTGAGTCATAAAACCTTCGACAATCTCCATGGCACAATCCAGTATAGAATGGACCGAAATGACCTGGAATCCCACCACTGGGTGTACCAAGGTTTCGCAAGGTTGCAAATACTGCTATGCGGAAGTGATGACCCGGCGTTTGCAAGCGATGGGCATTGAAAAATACAAAGATGGCTTCCACGTAGTACGTACCCAACCCGAAGAACTATTGCGTCCGTACGAATGGAAGAAACCAAGGGTTATCTTCGTGAACAGCATGAGCGACCTTTTCCACCCGGAAGTGCCGCTTGACTATATTAAAATGGTCTTCGGTGTCATGAACGACTGCCAACAGCACCAATTTCAAGTGTTGACCAAACGCGCGGAGCGACTTGCCGAAGTATCACACGAACTTAACTGGACTGAGAATATTTGGATGGGCGTATCGGTCGAAAATCAGAAAGTGGCCAACCGAATCCCATTTTTGAAGAAAACGGGGGTAGCCATCAAATTCCTGTCTTTGGAGCCGCTTCTTGGCCCGCTGACTAATCTTGATTTAACAGGAATAGGCTGGGTGATCGTAGGTGGTGAAAGTGGGCGGAAATCACGACCTATCAAAGTTGGTTGGGTGTCCGATATTAAAGAACAATGTGAACGAGCCGGGGTAGCCTTCTTTTTCAAACAATGGGGTGGGACCAACAAAAAGAAGTCAGGCCGTCTATTGGAAGGCCGAACTTATGATGCTATGCCGCCGAGGGTTAGTCCCTAACACTCTATTCACCCCTCGTCCACCCCATCATCGCAGTGATAATGCTGCTTCGGTGCCGTCGGCTTCTCCCCTGCTTCTCCTCCTTTCTTTATGTTTTGTAATTTTTGAATCAACCGCGCCCGTTCCTGCCGTACCCACGTCTGGTGCTGTGCATCTTGTTGACGATCAAAGAATAAGATGCCATCCACCCAGGTCTTTTCGGCGTGGGCATAGACGGAGAGCGGGTGGTCGTTCCATAGCACCAGGTCAGCATCTTTGCCGATTTTCACGCTGCCGACGCGGTCATCCACATGCAGGAGTTTGGCAGGATTAAGGGTCACCATTTTCCAGGCATCTTCTTCTTTCATGCCACCATTCAGGACGCTTTTGGCGGCTTCCTGGTTGAGTCGGCGGGCCATTTCAGCATCGTCGGAATTGATGGCCACCACCACGCCCCGATCGGCCATCATCTTGGCGTTGTACGGAATGGCCTCGTAGACCTCGTATTTGTAGGCCCACCAATCGCTGAAGGTGCTACCGCCCGCTCCATGTTTGGCCATTTTATCGGCCACTTTGTACCCTTCCAGGATGTGGGTGAACGTATTGACCCGAAACCGGAACTGCTCGGCTACCCGGAGCAACATCGTAATTTCGGATTGCACGTAAGAGTGGCAGGTGATGAACCGCTTGGTATCCAGGATTTCCAGCAGGGCTTCCAAGTCCAGGTCGGTGCGGTAGGGCTTGCCCGATTTTTTCAGTTTTCCATACTCCTGGGCGCGGGTAAAGTAGTCTACATACACCTGCTCCACCCCCATGCGGGTCTGCGGATAGCGGCTTTGGAAGTTGTCGCCCCAGTTGGCCTGCTTCACGTTTTCGCCGAGGGCAAACTTGATGAAGCCCGGCCAGTTCTGGAATTTCAGTTCTTCCGGCGCGTAGCCCCAGCGCAACTTGATGAGCTGGGTCTGGCCGCCAATGGGATTGGCCGAGCCGTGCAATAGGTGGCTGCTGGTGACCCCGCCCGCCAACTGGCGATAGATGTCGATGTCCTCGCAGTCCAGCACATCGCCGATGCGCACCTCGGCACTGCTTTCCTGCGTGCCTTCGTTCACGCCACGGGATATGGCGATGTGCGAGTGTTCGTCAATAATGCCCGCCGTGAGATGTTTGCCCAAGCCGTCCACGACCACCGCGTTGTCCGTCACGGGCAGTTTCCGACCGATCTTCTGGATTTTCTCGTTGCTGATCAGCACATCGGTGTTGGTCAAAATGCCGTCCTTTTCGTTGGTCCAGACGGTGGTGTTTTGGATCAGCACGGCTTGCGCCCTTGGCCGTTCTTGCCAGCCGAAAGCGGTGAACGGATAGATCATGGCACCGACCTCCGGGCGCACTGCGACGACTGGTTTGGGCGGCGTGGTTGGATGAGCGGACAAATAGGTGGCGCGCCAATCCACCCAGCTGCCATCGGGCCGGGTGCCACGCCCCGACCACTCGCGGCCATTTGCCGTGCCGGAAAGCGCGAAATATCCCTTGGCGACCGTGTCCGGCTGAAAGGACAGGGCAATCAAACCGCTGGGCGAGTAGCTGAAGGCCGCCTTCGCTTTGCTACTATCCGCCTTGATGATTTGGGCCTCGGGCGCATCGGGTTTGCCACCGACTTTTAGGGTAAACGCGTCGCTGCCGACCAGTAGGCTGAATGTACCGAACAGGTTGGGCGGCAAGGTTTTATCCGGCAGCACGTCGAAGTTCCTGCCTTCCACCCAGTTCTGGTAAATCTTGGTATCGGCCTTAAAAATGCTGCCTGAGGCCACGAAAAAGTTGGCTCGCTTGCCGGGTTCCAAACTGCCCAACTGGGCTTCGGCATGGATGAACTTGGCTGGTTGCCAAGTTAGGGCTTTCAAAGCGGTTTCTTCGGTCAAGCCGTGTTCGACCGCTTTGCGCAGGTTTTCCAGAAACTTGCTTTTTTCTTTCAATCCATTGGTGGTCAGGGCGAAAGCAATGCCAGCAGCCTCTAAACGGGCGGGATTGCTGGGGGCCATTTCCCAGTGCTTCAAGTCGTGGAGCGAAATGTTCGTTGCGTCGTAGGGGTCGCGCACATCGTAGCTTTCAGGGAAAGACAGTGGCACAATCAGGCCCTGATTAGTGGCTTTCACGGCGTCAAGGCGCTGGTACTCGTCGCCGACGGTCTTGACCAGGTATGTCACGCCAAATTCCTGCCCGATGCGGGCGATGCGCAGAATGTCGAGTTTATCGGACGTTTCAAAGATTTGCGGCAACCCCTGCACCGTGTTCCAAGCGTCCAGCGAT
>JAYUXG010000441.1:0-8687 GCA_043753125.1 Saprospirales bacterium
GGAAGGGTTTTCTACCCTGTTTTGCTGCTTTGCTACAGCAAAACAGGGTAGAAAACCCTTCCCCTCCTTTCACCTGCCGCAACATCCCCTCTAACGGCAATTCTACAAAATACCATCTTTTTCCCGTTGTAAATAGGTTTTGCGGAGCCTCCCCCGCAAAACCCATTCCCGCCAATCCCACTAATGCTTCGGTCTATCCGGGGCTGGCGCACTGGCGTGGTAGTCGCTTTGGATGCGCAGCGCATAGTCATCCAGCAGCTCCAAAATCCGCTCCCGTTTTTTGTCCTGCACCACCATACCTACGTGATTGGGCATTTCGGTCATGCGCCAGGCAATTTCCGGGTCAACGAACTGACTGGTGTCGGGCCACTCCTGCCGAGTCAGCGAGACGATAATGCCTGCGTAGTCGTTACGGACTTTTGGCAACTTATACTTTTCGCCACCGGCCACAGCGGCTTCCAATTTGGCCCATTCATACCACAGGTTGATGCCCGAGGAGGCTTCCACCATATCGGCCAAGTGTGCTCCCCCAACCCGCGAAGCGGTCTCCAAGAAGTAAAACTCGCCGGTCTCGTAGTTTTTGATGAATTCCGTATGGCTGGCACTGTACTGCATCCCAAAAGCCTTCATCACGACAGCATTCATCTTGAGCAGTTTTTTTTCATCGTCCGAGCCAAAGGGCACCACGGCACTACGGAAGATACCACCTCCGTGCGCCACCTCAAAAGGCGTAGAGAGGTACTGCGATACCCGGGAAAAAATCACCTTGCCATCTTGCGAGAGCGAATCCACGTGGTAGACAGTACCGGGCCGGAACTGCTCCACCAAGTATTCGTGGCGGTCCCCACCCAGCGTATCTAAGTGCGTCCAAAGTTCCTCCATGGAATAAATCTTTTTCATGCCGGTCGCCGAGGCTTGGCCACGCGGTTTCACCATCCAGGGAGCAGGGACCCGCTGCGCAAACTCGTTGATCTGATCGTCGTTGAATAGGGCGGAGAACGCAGGCACTTTGATGCCCTCTTCCGTCGCCTTGAAGCGCATAGCCAGCTTGTCGCGGAAGTGCCGGGCCGTGGTCTGCCCCATGCCGGGAATGCGGAAATGTTCGCGCAGGTAGGCTCCCTTCTCTACGTCGAAATCATCGAGCGACACAATACGGTCGAACTTACGAGAGCGCATCAACCAGGCCAAACCAGCCGCCACATCCTCCATTTTCCACTCGTTGTTTGGGCCTTGCTCTACATAGAAAATGTCGTCGATGGCTTCCCGCGCCCAAGCCTTGTGTTCCAGCTTCTTGGACGTGACCAGGTAGACGGTGGCACCTGCGGCTTTCATGCCGCGCAAAAATTCGTTTCCCTTGAAATAACTGGCAATACAAACAAAAGACACAGGTCTTGACATCGCTGATTAGTTGACTGGTTGATTACTTGATTAGTACCTGACGGGGATGCAGTAGTTATGTTTGGGCAAAAAACGTTAAAAGTTTTCAAACTATCCGCTTTCGAGGGGAAGAGAGGGAAAAAATTTTGAAAACAATACTTTTTTCCGTGCCTGGCATTTTCAACAAACAAAAAAATGCCCCGCAGGCCGAGCTACGGGGCATTTCAACCAATCAACTATTTAACCAATTTAAGTTTTCTGGTGCTTCTTCTTGGCCGCTGGGAAAAGTATGTTGTTGAGAATCAGGCGGAAACCCGGCGAATTGGGGTGCAAAGCCAAGTCGGTCGGAGGGTCCCCCACATAGTGGCGATAGTCCTCCGGGTCGTGGCCCCCGTAGAACGTCCAGAACCCAAACCCATAACCGCCGTGAATATAGCGGGCCTCATTGGCGGGTTTGTTGTCTCCCATGATAAGCACGTTCGACTTGATATATTTTTTGATAAAAGCCGTACTTTGACCCATAAAGCCCTTTACCGTGCGCGTCTGGCATTGGGTCAACATAGTCGGCACTGGGTCCCATTTGGCGGAAAAGTCGAACAGCGTGAAGTAGTCCTGCTCTGGGGGGACGTTGCGTTGTAAATTGTTGTCGATGGAGGAATGCTCGTAGACGCCTGGATCGGTAATGACCTGAAAATCCTTGAAAGCGAAAGTCTTGGAATAATCTAATTTGGTCTGACAGTTCGGGTCTACCGGGTCGCCGTCGAACACGGCAGCACAAATGTCGGTGCCATTGGCGGCCAATGCGATATCGTACGTATCGGTAGCGGAACACATGGCAAACATAAAGCCGCCCCCAGCCACGTATTCGGCAAGTTTTTTGGCCACGGCCAGCTTCAATTCACTGACTTTGTCAAATCCGTTCTGTCGGGCCAGTCCTTCCATCATGCGCACGTGTTCGCGGTACCAGGGTTGGCCACCGTAGCTGGCATAGAATTTTCCGTACATCCCCGTGAAATCTTCGTGGTGCAGGTGCAGCCAATCATATTCGTGGAGTTTCCCCTGTAGCACCTCGGTGTCGTACAGCACGTCGTAGGGAATTTCGGCGTAGGTGAGTACCATCGTCACCGCATCGTCCCAAGGTTGGATTTCCTGACCCTTCTCATCTTTTGATGGGGTGTAGACGGCAATACGGGGTGCTTTTTCTAGTTTAATCACGTCCATATTGACCTCTGGGTTCAGGATTTCATTCTGAATAGCGGCAAATTGTACGTCGGCGATGACCTCATAGCTCACGTCGCGGGTTTTGCATTCCTTTTCAAAAGTCGGCGTGTACGGGAAAGCAAAGCTGCCGCCCCGATAGTTCAGCAGCCAATAACATTCTACGCCCTGCCCCAATATCCAATAGGTGATGCCGTATGCTTTCAGGTGGTTACGTTGGGATACTTCGTCCATAGGCAGCAGCAAGTAACTGGCACGCAGGGAAGGAAGGAAGCCGGCCAAAAGTGCCAAGGCCAAAAGGTATTTGCGCATGACGGCGTAGTATTTAACGGTGGGCAAGTAAAACGCTGTTCCACAACAAAAGATTTTTGTCGCTGTAGTATTTCAAAGGCAAAAATACCTGACCATTTAGGCAAAAGGTTGATTTTTGGTAAATAAGGTAGTGTTTCTCCATAATACGGCGGCTTTTTCGCAGTTTTGCCATTGCATGAAATACAGGCCCGGTCGCTACCTCTTTCTCGCCATTGCGCTCCTGCTGGTATGGCGGGGAGCAGCGCAGTCTGCCCTTGCCGATTCGCTGGCCCACCTATTGCTCACTGCCCCACCCGATACGCACCGCGTATCGCTGCTGACAAACTACGCTTGGGAGATCATTGACGTGAAGACCAAAGAAGCGGAAGATCGTTATTTGGAAGCCATTGCCCTGGCCCAAAAGACCAGCTACCGCAAAGGGGAGGCCACTGCATGGAATGGGTTGGGCACGGTCGAAGAAGTCCGGGGCAACCTGGCCTCTGCCGTCGAACACTATCGGAGGGCACTTACCCTGCGTCAAGCCCTGGGCGATCAGGTTGGCATAGCCTCCCTGCACAACAACCTGGGTAATGCCTACGAATTGCTCGGCCAGTTTGAAGCAGCCCTGCAAGCGCACCGCGAGAGCCTGTCGCTGGTCGAGCAGCTGCGCGATACTATGCGCATTGCCCGCTCCCACTTTCAGTTGGGCGGCGTATTTGAGGAAATGGGGGCCTACCCCGAAGCCTATGAGCAGGTCAACACCGCCCGCTTCTTTTTTGAGGCCCGCAACGACAGTGCCAGCATGGCCAAAGCATATTCCCTGCTCGGACACATTCGTTTTGAGCTGGAAATGCACCCGGAGGCCCGGCTTTGGTACGAACAAGCCCTGGCTTTGCGCGAGCAGCTGGGAGATCCTGAACGGACTGCCGATGCCTTGAGCGACTTGGGCAATGTGCTGGACGACATGGGCAGCACCGATTCTTCGCGGATTGCCATTGCGCTGTACCGCCGTGCGCTGAACATCCGTCGCCAACTGGGTGACGAACCTGGTTTGGCGGCTCTGTACAACAATCTGGGCGGGGCTTTCAAGCACCTTGGCCAATATGCCACCGCAGTGGGCTATCTGCGCCAATCGCTCGCGCTGTACACCCGGCAGGACAACCAACAAGGCCTGATGGAGGTGTACAATACCTTTGGCGACGTGACTTACGGACAGGAAAATTACGGAGAGGCCCTGCGCTACACGGAGCTGTACTTTACCATTGCCAAACAGATCAACGATGGCAAGTTTATCCAGAAAGCCTACAAGGATTTTGCAAAAATCTACGCTACCTTAGGCAATTACGCCAAAGCGTACGAATATCGGGTGAAATACGACGAACTGCGCTACGAACGGCTCGACGAAACCCGGGCGCAGGATTTTGAGCGCAAGGATGTGCTGTTTTCTGAACAGAAGCGCGCAGCCGAAATCGTCCGGCAGCAGCACGAACTTGAAATCAGTGGTGCTGCCCTCGAAATCCGCAATGCCGAACTCGAAAAGGCACGTACCCGCACTTATGCGACGTTGGGGGGCGCACTCGCCTCGCTCCTATTGGCCCTCCTGCTGTTCAACAGCAATCGCCTCCGGGCACGCACCA
Organism: Saprospirales bacterium; assembly: GCA_043753125.1. Lineage (GTDB taxonomy): Bacteria > Bacteroidota > Bacteroidia > Chitinophagales > Saprospiraceae > M3007. Next base: position 4,524 of record JAYUXG010000441.1, read on the forward strand.
ACCGCGAACTGGCCTCCAAGAACGACACCATTGAGCGCGAGCGTACGCGTGCCGATCGGTTGCTTAAAAACATCTTGCCGGAAAAAACCGCCACTGAGCTCATTCTGCATAATAGTGTCCAACCTGTTCGCTATGAATCGGTTACGGTATTGTTCAGTGATTTTGTAGGTTTCACCACCATCGCCGAACGAGTTTCTCCAGAGGACTTAATCGCCGAACTGGACACTTGTTTCCGCCTTTTCGATTCGATTATGGACAAGCATGGGCTTGAAAAAATCAAGACCATCGGTGACTCGTATATGTGTGCCGGTGGCTTACCAACCCCTAACACTACCCACGCCGCCGATATGGTGCAGGCGGCTATTGAGATGCAAAATGGCCTCCACGACCTCATGCGGCATCGAACAACCCATGCTGTGCCTACTTTCGAAATGCGGATCGGTATCCATACCGGCCCGGTAGTGGCCGGGGTAGTGGGCAGCCACAAGTTTGCCTACGACATCTGGGGGGATACGGTCAACACGGCGGCGCGTCTCGAAGCCGGCAGCGCGCCCGCCAAGATCAATATATCCGCCACCACCTATCAACAGGTGCATCATTTGTACCCCTGTACCTTTCGCGGCAACTTGGCTGCCAAGAATAAAGGGGAGATTGCGATGTATTTTGTGGAATACGAAAACTTATGATCTTAAAAACCCGGGGTATCATTTTTAGGACGGTGAAGTACGGAGAGACCAGCGTCATCGCTGACATCTTCACCGAAGAGAAGGGGTTGCACACCTTCATCGGCGGGAGCGTGCGCACGGCCAAGGCGCGGATGTCGTTTAGCCTTTTCCAACCCATGACCGTGGTGGATGCAGTGGCCTACTTCCGCGATGACCCAAATGCCCTGAACCGGCTAAAAGAACTGCGCGCCGAGGAGGTGTTCCGAGCCATCCCGTTCGACGTGCGGCGGGGTGCTGTGGCCTTATTTATGGCCGAAATCTGCCGAAAGAGCATCCGGGAGTCAGAAGAGAACCGTGAACTTTTCCGCTTTATATTGGATAACCTGCTCTGGCTGGACTCTACGCCATATCCCATTGCCAATCTGCATTTGCATTTCCTGCTGTCCCTATCTGGCTATTTGGGTTTCCAACCGCAGACGGAATTGGCTATTGGCCAGGAAAGTTTTTTCGATTTGAAGGAAGGCATTTTTTTGCCAGTGCCGCCTGCTCATCTATTTTATCTGGAGCCTATCCAGACCCAACAACTGCTTGATCTGTTGGCTGTGCCGCTCGATCAATGCCATATGCTGGCGTTGACCCGCCTGGAGCGCAAGGCTTTGTTGCAACGGTTGCTACAGTTTTACCACTTACACGTTACAGGCTTTACGGAGATTAACACGCCGGATATTTTGGAGATGGTGATGGAATAGGGGATAAAAAAAGCCGCCCCAAAACACAGCTGTGGTAAACCAGCTATGCCCAAGGGCGGCCCTATATTCAGACAATTGCAATTACTATTTAGCCTTTACCAATTTAAGGCTTTGCTGCAACTTGCCGTTCACCAGCGCGGCCAATATATAGCGGCCCGGCTCTAAATCGGTGGTGGACAAGTTGATCTGGTAAGTGCCAGCCTCTTTGGATTCACGAAGTACTGTGCGTACCAGTTTGCCATTCATATCGTACACCAACAGGTCCACTTTGGCGGCGTAGCTCAAGTGCAGTTTGACCGTAGTCGCCTCTACAAATGGATTCGGGTAGTTGGATAATACCACCGAAACAGGTTGTAGGCCAATCGCGCTATTGCGCTGCGACATCTGCTGGATGTTATCCATCACCACTTTGCCACCGCATTTTCCATCGCCTGCCCAAGGAGTAGCGAGGTAGGGGAAGGCTGCTTTGAACGTAGTATCGTTTTCTTCCACACCCGTGGTATAGGTCAGTACATCCAGTAAATCCTGGGTGACCGGGCTGCCGCCGGGTACATAATCGTCATACCACAGGCCAATAGCGGCCAGCACGACGCCGGCAACCGCTTGCAGTTCGATACGCGTAACATCATCCTCCAGACGGCGGCCATTGGGGAAACCATCCATGTTCGGAATAAATTGCAGTTCCGTATTGCTGGCATACGTCGGATCGGTCAGACCAAGCACCGCCGCCTGGACTAAGCCAAGCGAGCTGAATGCAGGATCATCGCGCTGGGTCACCGGCACCGCCATATTCAAGCGCAACATATCACCGCCGTTGGGCAGGAAGTTGTTGATGAATGGTTTGCCTGCCGCCAGTGGATTGCCATTCTTGCCGGTCGCCAATTGGTAAGGTACTACGTTTGGCACACCGGTATGGAAAATAGGCCACAGGTCAACCGAACGCGCTTTGCCAGGTCCGGGCAGTAACAGGGTGCCAAAGACGGCATCGTCCAGGGCAGAGCCAGTCAGGGCCGCACTCCCTTTGAGCGGGAACAGACCATCCTGACCATAACCAAAGTCGAACATCCCCAGCGAGTTGCGTTGAATGCGTAGTTTGGAGAAGGCCGGTACGGCAGCGCCGAACAGGGAATCATCCATATACAGGGCCAGCTCCGGATTGTAGAAGAAATTATCCAGCACCGTATCCGTAATCTCCTCATAGGGGGAAAGCGAATTCCAGTAGTCTTTGTAACCAATCGGAATCACGGCTTCGTTGGTCAAGGGCATACCCAGACGCGATACCTGTATCCATGGGCCGCTGTTGGTCACTTGTGCATATTTGCCCAGAGTGCTGATCTGTTGGCGGCTGGTCGAGGCATACACCCCAATCACGTAGTTTGGATCGAGGATGTTGGCCGGTTGGGCCGGGGCACCATCTTTCAGCAGGTTGGCAATTGGAATCTTCAGCGCGATAGCGCAGACGTTCGTGCAAGCCAGACCATCGCGCGGCGGACCGCTTTGCTGACGCGGTGAATCGCCGAGATCAAAAATGCCGCCCAGATCAACGAAGAAAGGATCATCGGAATAGCCGACGAAGACAGTTTCTCCATTCCCGATGTTGGTAATAGCTCTGCTGATCAGGTTTTCATACGTCGTATTCAACCCCACCGGACTTTCGATAGAGCGCTTACCAATGTTGTAGGTTGGCACAAAACCGCTGTTCGTTACAGTTTGAAAGCTTTGACCCCCATCCATAGAACGCTCCAGAGTATAGTTGCTGCGCAGATTCTCTTTCCCCAAACGAACCCGGAAAAACGTCGTCGGATCTTCAAATACGTTTTTGAACGTAAAACGGTAGATCATATCGTCACCAGCCGTAGTGGCATCGTTGTCGACGTGAATTTCATAGCGGATGTTTTCGCCAAAGAAATAGTAGTTCGGGCCACCATGCGGCAATTGCAGTGGAACAAAGGTGGCAATAAGAGTCACCGTATTGGGATCGTCCGGACTACGGAACGCATAGACGTCCACGTTGTCGGCCAACGGATCATCGGCGATAAGCGGCGCTTCCCGGTGACTGGAGGCTTGGGCAGCCGGTAGACAAGCTACCAGCATAATGCCGACCATCCACACTAGGTTTAGAAAATTTTTCATCATTATATAAAAAATTAATGGTGATTTTAAAAGATGGAATGGTCAATTAGTTATCGTCCGGTTGATCGGGGCGAGAGACTTCGGTACCGCGCCAAGGAGTGGCGATGTATGGGAAAGTCGCCTGAAAGTCCTTGTCGTTGTGTTCTACACCAGTAGTGTAGGTCAACACATTGAGCAATTGCGGGGTCACCGGGCTTCCGCCTGGCACGTAATCGTCGTACCACAGGCCGATGGCAGCCAACACAATACCCGAAACGGCTTGCAATTCAATGCGCGTTACGTCATCTTCCAGGCGGCGTCCGTTTGGGAAACCGTCCATGTTAGGGATGGACTGTAGATCGGTAGTAGTGTTGTAAGCCGGATCAGTTAGGCCCAACACGGCAGCCTGAACCAGACCGAGCGAGCTGAAAGCCGGGTCATTGCGCTGAGTGACGGGTACTGCCATGTTCAAGCGCAGCATATCACCTTGGCTAGGCAGGAAGTTGTTGATAAATGGTTTGCCGACGGCCAGTGGGTTGCCATTTTTGCCGGTTGCCAATTGGTAAGGCGGCAGGTTTGGTACTCCGGTATTGAAGATCGGGAAAAGGTCCACTGAACGGGCATTTCCTGGCCCAGGC
>JAYUXG010000442.1:0-8661 GCA_043753125.1 Saprospirales bacterium
GACGCAGCGGGAGTTTAATGGCGGGTTCAATCTGTCCGAAGCGTATGCCCAGGCACAGTATCGTTTGGCAGAGCGCGTGACGCTGAACGCAGGGGTACATGGTCAATATTTTGCCAAAAACCCCACCCCTGGCACCTCCCCCAAAAGAGAGGGGAGCGATTTTGTAATGGAACCCCGTGCTGCGCTGAACTGGCAGTTTTCCCCAAAACAAAAAGTCAGCCTGGGCTACGGCTTACACAGCCAAACCCAACCCCTGCCCGTATTTTTGTTCCGCGAACGACAGCCCGACGGCAGTTACCGCAGCAAAAATGAAAACCTGGGTTTCACCCGCAACCAACACCTCGTACTGGGCTACGATTTCAAGCCTGCCGCTACCTGGCGCGTAAAGGCCGAGGCTTACTTGCAATGGTTGAGCGACATTCCGGTGGAGGCCACGCCGTCGAGTTTCTCCATCCTGAACGCGGGCGCGGATTTCGTTTTCCCCGACAAAGGCAACCTCGTGAACGAAGGCACCGGCACCAACCAAGGGGTAGAACTGACCGTGGAGAAATTTTTCAGTCGGGGCTGGTACAGTTTGGTGACGGTCAGTCTGTTCGATTCGCGTTACACAGGCTCCGACGGGGTGGAGCGCGAGACGGCTTTTAATGGCAAATACGTACTCAATGCACTGGCTGGCAGGGAGTTCAAGATCGGGAAGACGGGTCGCCGCTTTTTGACACTGGATACCAAGTTGACCACCGCTGGTGGCCGTCCTTCTACGCCCGTCAATCTCGAAGCGAGCCGCCAGGCCGGTCGCGAGGTGCTGTACGACGATCTGGCTTTCAGCGGGCGGCTGGATAATTACTTCCGTTGGGATGTGAAAATTGGGATGCGCTTAAATAGTGCCAAGCGTAAACTGTCGCAGACTTTCTTTTTGGACTTCCAAAATGTGACCAACCACGCCAACATCTTCGCCCTGCAATACAATGAGGTAAAGGGTACTGTGGGCCGGGTGGATCAGATTGGGTTTTTTCCGGACGTGCTGTATCGGGTGGAATTTTAACGAATGCGCAACCGGTTGTTTTGAAAAACGCAAAACCGGCCTTCCATTTGTCTAGCGAATTGTTGAAAAATGCACTATGGTTCAGGCATTGACAGCATATATTTCCTCGTTTTCTACTAATTGGGAAGCAGATAGTAGGCAAGCAGATAGGTCGGCTGGTTCCAGAAAAGGATAATCGTCGCGCAGCTGCTCAAATGTAAGTCCGGCTGACATCGCTTTGAGTAAATGTACAATAGTAAGCCGGGTGCCACGGATGGTCGCTTTACCGACCATCACATCGGGTTTCACAGTAATACGGGCTAAAAGATCTGCTGTTTTTAAATCAAAAAGGGACATCAAAAAGGCTATTTTGTGAGAAGTACGCATAATCTTGTGCATATTTCTCACAAAAGTAAGAATTTCACACCATACTAAAAAATGGTACATCAAATGCAACCATACACCCTCATCGGCGCAGGTGGTGCCATCAGCAGCCCGCTCGCCCAAATGCTCCTCGACCAGCAGCAGCCTGTGCGCCTGCTCTCGCGCTCCGGCACGAATATGCCGGGCGCGGAATCGCGCAAGGCCGATGTATACCATCAGCAAGAGCTGACCGAGGCAGTACGCGGCTCCAAGGTTGCCTACCTGCTGGTGGGGCTGGACTATAACACCAAGTTTTGGCAGGAAAAGTGGCCCATTGTGATGGGGAATACCATCCGGGCTTGCGCCGACACTGGTGTACCGCTCATTTTTTTCGACAACGTGTATATGTATGGCCCGGTAGAGGGCAAGATGACGGAGGAAACGCCGTACCAGCCCAGCAGCAAAAAAGGCGAGGTGCGGGCTAGGATCGCCCGACAGTTGCTGGATGCCACCCAGCGCGGTGACCTAAAAGCCAGCATTGCGCGGTCAGCGGACTTTTACGGTCCCTGGGCGGACACCAAAAGTGTTTTTTACCAGACCGTAATCAAAAATTTAGCCGCAGGCAAAAAACCGCAGTGGCTCGGCGACCCGGCCATGCCGCACTCCATGTCGTACACGCTGGATTGCGCCCGCGCACTCGTCACATTGGCCAACGATCCCACATCGTTCAACCAGACCTGGCACGTGCCCACCCACAACCCGCCGCCAGTGCCGACCGATTTGATCAAGATAGCCGCTCATGAGTTGGGCGTACCCTACAAGGGCGTGCAGGTGGCCTCGAAAAACCTCGTCCGGTTGCTCGGTCTGTTCATGCCTATCATGCGGGAAATGGTGGAAATGATTTACCAAACCGAGCGTCCCTACTGGTTCGACTCGAGCAAGTTTGATCATCGCTATGGCGTGCAACCGACTCCCTACGCCCAAGGTATTCGGGAGACGGTGGAATTTTTCAAGTTGAAAAAATAAACTTTGATGCGTAGCAGCCTCGGTTTTCAAGAAGTTATCGGTTTCAACGACCGCTGGTTGATCGTCATTGGTCTGCCGCTGGCCAGTGTATTGATCTCCCTGCTTCTGTTTGGGGATGTCTATATGCAGCAGGAATGGGAATTTGTGGTGGCCTGCATCGGTATGTCGGTGGTGCACACAGCGGTTTTCTGGTTTTCGCTGCGCTGGGTCTTTTATCGGGCCAAGTTACGTTACCCACGTTTTGAGCAGATTGGACAGCGTCTGGTGTGGATTCTGGTGGCTTTTGTGGTGATCTACTTCGTCGTGAACAAGGGCATGGTGGAACTAGTCTTTGCACGTATGTCGCCCGAAAACGACCGGGAGCCCAACCCAGTAGTGGCCTTCATCTCCGCCTTTTTAATGTCGGCCCTGCTGATTGTGCTGTACGAAGCCTTGTCCTTTTATATTGAGTTGCAACGGGCCGTGGCCGAAAAAGCCCAATTGGAACGTCGTAACGTGGAGTCCCAGTTGGAAGGATTGCGCAACCAAGTGAACCCGCACTTTCTGTTCAATAGCCTGAACACGCTGATCTACCTGATCCCGGAAGACGCGGACAAGGCGGTGCGCTTTGTACAGCAGTTGAGTAAGGTGTATCGCTACGTGCTGGAAAGCCGCGATGCGAAGATTACGCCCTTGGCCGAAGAGTTGTCATTTTTGAAATCCTACATTTTTCTGCTAAAAGAACGCTTTGGCGAGAATTTGCAGATCGAATTAAAGGGTTTGGACACGAAAAAAGATATGGGTATCGTCCCACTGACTTTACAAATGCTGTTTGAAAACGCGATCAAGCACAACATCATTTCCACCGAAAAGCCGCTGCACATCGAGGTGTTTGCCGAAAATGGCCACCTCGTGGTGCGCAACAATCTGCAGCGCAAAAATCAGGTAATGGACTCTACGGGCGTGGGCCTGCAAAACATTAAAGACCGCTATCGGATGCTCACTGACAGCGAAGCCGAGGTGATCGTGTCGCGGGAATATTTTACCGTAGTGTTACCCGCCATAGCGGTGAGGGCGGCCCTGGCTGATGGTTTTCCCAGTGTTCAATAGCAGTGAGAATACCTACCCAACCCCCAAAAACCCAGCCGCTGCCGCTGCCACCTTCTGTCCGTCCATCGCTGCCGATAGGATACCCCCCGCATAGCCCGCGCCTTCCGCACAGGGGAATAGTCCCGATACATCGGGATGCATAAAGGTAATCGCATCGCGCGGGATGCGCACCGGCGAGCTGGTGCGGCTTTCGGTGGCCACCACGCTGGCCTCTGCGGTGTGAAAGCCACGCATTTGCTTGCCAAATTCTGTCAACCCATCGCGAACACGCTGGTAGATGAAGTGCGGCAACAGCTCGAACAGCGGTGCCGGGTACAGGCCAGGAATGTAAGAAGAGGCGGGTAAGTCCTTGGACATCTTTCCATTGATGAAATCAGTCAACCGCAGGGCCGGGCCTTTTTGACTGCCGTCGCCTGCCGCGAACAGGCGACGCTCTACCTCCCCTTGAAATTCCATTGCCGCGAATACGCCATGTTTGGCCCACGGGGCCAAGTCCTCTGCTTCGACGGCGGTTACCATGCCGGAATTGGCAAAGGGCGAATCGCGGCGGCTCATGCTCATCCCGTTCACCACGATCTCGCCGGGTGCGGTGGCCGATGGTACTACCAGCCCACCCGGACACATACAGAACGAGAACACACCGCGTCCGTGCACCTGCGCCACCAAACTGTAGCTCGCGGCGGGCAAGTGCTCGTCGCGCTCGTTTTGTCGGTACTGAATGCCATCGATCAACGGCTGCGGATGCTCCACCCGCACCCCGAGGGCAAAGGGTTTGGCCTCGATACGGACGTTACGCCGATGTAACAGCCGGTAAATATCACGAGCGGAATGGCCGGTGGCCAAAATAACGGCCTTCGCAAAATACTCCCTCTGGATGGATTGCTCGCCGATAGAAGTGGCAACCACTCCGGCTATTTGGCCGCTTTTTAGCAAAAAATCGGTGACCAGCTGCCCGAAATGCACCTCTCCGCCGTAACGCAGTATGGTTTCGCGGATGTTTTGCACCACGCCAGGCAATTTATTGGAACCAATATGGGGATGGGCTTCCACCAAGATATCGGATTTCGCACCGTGTTCCACCAACAGTTGCAGGGCTTTCTGAATGCTGCCGCGTTTTCCCGAACGGGTGTACAACTTGCCGTCGGAGTAGGTACCGGCCCCGCCTTCGCCAAAGCAATAGTTGGAATGCGGATTGACCTCGCCGAATTGCTGGATGGCCCGCAGGTCGCGGCGGCGGGCTTGGGCATCTTTGCCACGGTCGAGTACGATGGGCTGAAGACCACGTTCGAGCAGTTCCAAGGCAGCAAAGTAACCAGCCGGCCCGGCTCCGACGATAATGACGCGCGGAGCGTTCGGCTCCACGGGGCGAAAACCGGGAAGCAGGGCGGCTTCGGGGGTGAAAATTTCGCCTGGTCCATATACTTCTGCCCGCAAGCGAAACACGGGATAGCGCGAGCGGGCATCCAGCGATGATTTCAAGATTTCGAGGTGGGCAATCTGTTCGGGGCGAAGACCAGTCTGCCGCGCAGCTTTTTGCCGCAGGTGGGCCTCGTCATGGAGTTCGCCTGGCAGCACGACCAATTCAACTAATTGTGGCATAATACTTTATGTCCCGTTTTTATCGGGAAATTTTTCTAAAAAATCGTTGGAAAAGGGCTACGGAAAATAATTCATAATTATTTCCCCCGTTCCTGCACATCCGAATAAAAAATCAATTCCCATTCCCCATTGGGTTGCTTGGCAAAACGTCGCTCCAAGCCAAAGCTCACTGAGCGCGCCCGAATGCGTTCGATCACCATGATGTCGCCCAGCATTTCCGTTTCAACGAGATAGTCATTGGGACTAAAATTAAGACGCATCATCCGCCAGTTGTCTGGCATCCAAGTATTGGATTTGGGGCGGTAATGCGTGCTATCGATCTGTTCGCTCACATCGCCCTGTAGTGGCCAGGCAATATGCGCCATTTGGTAGGCACTGTCTTGGTGAAAGCGTTGGTAAAAAGCCACAAAATCGGTCGGCAATTCAGCACTGGCGGGTAGGTTTGCCGTTTCCTGCGGGATGGTGGAAGGCTTGTTTTTGCAGTTATACAAAAACAGAAGGGCAAACAAGAATAGGCAGAATAAGCGCATATTTAGAGGGCAGAAATTTTTCTGCCTAAATTTTTAAAAACAGATTTTTAAGAAAGTGGCCCAAGTAGCAAGTCCGCTGCCTTGGACCACTTTGAACTAGCAAAGATAACTACCAAGTCCCAAAACGTCCCGGCCACGGATATATTTGCCTATTGCATCAAGAGGCGGACTATTGACGGTGCATTTGAGCATATAGCCCCTTGGAGAAAAAAGTTGGGTTTTTCAAGCCGTTTTCAGGCCTTTCAAACCGTTTTACCGTCTATCTTCGCCCCGTTTAGCACACCAAAACCCAGCACTACGCACCCAAAACCGCACGGCATGTCAAAACGCAAACGCGGACAACTCAGCCTTAATTTCGATAGCGAACGGGTCTCGAAGCTCTTCGGGATTTTCTGTTTGTTCCTATCTTTCTATTGCTTCGTCGCTTTCGTTTCCTACCTTTTTACCTGGCAGAACGACCACGACGTGGTATTCCATTTCTCTTGGGAAATGTTCTTGGCCGATGTACAGGTGGACAACTGGCTGGGTCGGCTGGGTGCCTTCTTGTCGGACAGCATTATCTACTGGGGTTTTGGCATAGCCTCGTTCGGATTTGTCTATATATTGTACAAATATGGTTTAGCCTTTGTGCGGCGTACGCCTGCTGGGTCCATGTATGGCACACTACAGCGCACCGTGATCTACATGGTCATCGTATCCATCGTTACGTCATTTTTTTTCCAAAAATTTGAATTCCCTTGGGGCGGTGTGTTTGGCCAAGCGATCAGCGACTACACCCAGAACTTCATCGGCAGCATTGGTACGATGGTGCTGATGATCTTCATTCTGGTGGCCACCTTCGTCTGGTCAAACAACCCAAATCTGGAGGAGTTTACCTGGCCCAAATTGTGGGAAGAGACCAAGATGGCCTGGCAAGACCTGCTTTCCGGCGACTTCGCCAAACGCCAACGCGAGACGCCGCTTCGCGCGCCTCGTGTCCGGGCCGACTTGCCGGTGCCGACCATCGAGCAAATACCGATGGAAACGGTCAACAACGCGCCAGTTCCGCCACCGCCACCACCGCCGAATCCCCAATTGGCCCTCGACTTGAGCCAGCGCAGTGCGCTGTTTGCCGACGTGCCTAAACCAGAAGCCGCTCACCCTGCTCCGGTCGCTGCTTTGCAACCGGGTTCGGACGACTTTGAGATTATTGCCGCCCCACCGCCGTCGACCACGCCCGATGAGGCAGAGGGATATAAGGCACCGGTAGCCATTGTTCAAGAAAACAACCCCAACCTGTCGGAACCCTACGATCCCACGCTGGAACTGTCGCACTATGAGTTCCCGCACCTGCAACTGCTGGTGGACCATCCCGATCAGACCTTGGAAATAGACCGGGAAGAGCTGGAAACCAACAAAAACCTGATTATCCAGACGCTGCTCAATTTCAAGATTGAGATCGAGAAAATCCGGGCAACCATCGGCCCAACGGTCACACTGTACGAGATCATCCCGGCCAAAGGCATCCGCATTTCTAAGATCAAAAACTTGGAGGACGACATTGCGCTCAGCCTCTCGGCACTGGGCATCCGGATCATCGCGCCCATTCCGGGCAAGGGTACGATCGGGATTGAGGTGCCGAATAAAAACCGCCAGATTGTGGGGATGCGCGAAGTACTGATGAACGACCGTTTCAAGCGCGCCAAGATGGACTTGCCGATAGCGTTGGGCAAAACCATTCAGAATGAGGTGTTTGTGGCCGATCTGACCAAGATGCCGCACTTGCTCATCGCCGGGGCCACCGGACAGGGCAAATCGGTGGGCATCAACGTTGTGCTGATGTCGCTGCTGTACAAAAAGCACCCGTCGCAGGTCAAATTGATCCTGATCGACCCCAAGAAAGTGGAATTGTTCCCCTACGCCAAACTGGACAACCACTTTCTGGGCTTCCTGCCCGATCAATTGGAACCCATTGTGACCGACACGACCAAGGTGGTCCACACCCTCAATTCATTGATCATCGAAATGGAAACGCGCTATGATTTGCTGAAAAAAGCGGAGGTGCGCAATATCTCGGAGTACAATGACAAGTTCGTGGCCCGGCGCCTCAACCCCAACAAAGGTCACCGCTTCCTGCCCTACATCGTACTCATCATCGACGAGTTTGCCGACCTTATCATGACTGCCGGCAAGGAAATAGAACTTCCCATTGGCCGTCTGGCTCAGCTGGCGCGGGCAGTGGGCATTCACCTCATCATTGCTACGCAGCGTCCATCGGTCAACATTATCACCGGCGTGATCAAGGCCAACTTCCCGGCCCGGATTGCCTTCAAGGTAGCCTCCAAAGTGGATTCGCGCACCATTCTGGATGCGGGCGGCGCAGAGCAATTGACTGGCCGCGGCGATATGTTGCTCTCCGTTGGCGGCGACATCATCCGTCTGCAAAGTGCTTTTGTGGATACACCGGAGGTGGAAAAAGTGATTGAATTTATCGCTAACCAGCAGGGCTTTGCGGAGCCGTTCTTCCTGCCCGAGTTCCATCCCGAAGGCGAGACCGGCGGTGCCGAGGCCAAGGAATTCCGCCTGTCGGAGATGGACGATATGCTCGAAGACGCCGCCAAACTCGTGGTCGAGACGCAGCATGGCTCCACCAGTATGATTCAACGCCGCATGAAGCTCGGTTATAACCGCGCCGGTCGAATCATGGACCAAATGGAGGGTTTGGGTATTGTCGGCCCGGCGGAAGGATCCAAGCCGCGCGAGGTGCTGTTTTATAGCATGGACGAGTTGACGCGCTTTATGACGGAACTTAAGAACCGAAAGGGATAATGAATGATTAATTGATATGCAGTAATTGCATCGCAACCACCCTACTGCTGTTTGCTGCCCCCTTCTATTTCTTCCAGATATTCTTCCGTGGAGGTACCGGGTGCAGGCATAGGTGGGATGTTCGCCGTGGCAGCGGCATTGGCCATTGCCACCGCCATCTGTCGGAACTCGGCATCCAAGGCGGCGGAAATAACCTTGCGGCGGCCCTCGCTCTGCTCGAATTCG
>JAYUXG010000443.1:0-3543 GCA_043753125.1 Saprospirales bacterium
AAGTACAAAGCGATGGGAGTAGCAGTTTGACGCTGCTCGTACTGGGTGAAACCAAATTCTCCTTCTCCATAACAACGCTAGGTTTTGGGAGTACTAAAATACAAACGGACACCCAACAGACCGGGTCCATCTCTGTTGGCACCGGAAAATTGATATAAGAGACTAGGGCCAACGGCTACACCGATGGCTTGGGAGGTCTGCGCAACGAGTATAAAACTGAGGGTAGAGTAGGAATGCCAGTAGCAACTTTTTCATGGATAACTGGTTTGATTCGTCGGAAAATATAGGGTGAAAAAGAGTGGTTTTGATCGAAGGCAGGTTTATACCACCTGACGATCAAATATTGAAGCCCGTTGGGTGCTGTTTTAAACTCTCTTAAATCAGCTACAGATTTTGGCAAAAGACAGAAATTATCGGCGTGCGCAACGAGAGGCGTTCAACAATGGCACTATGGCGGTCAACAAAGAAAAAAAAGGTTTTTTTACTCAATTCTCTTCCCTGCGCAACGTCCCGCGCTTCTTTCGGATGATCTGGGACGTAAGCCCCCGGCTGGCTACCTGGAACATCGTGTTGCGTCTCACCCAATCGGCCATCCCGCTGCTGATGCTCTACGTTGGCAAGGAAATCATCGACTCGGTGCTGGCCCTCATCAAGACTTCTTCGTCGATTACCTCGTTTGCCGACCTGCCCTCGCAACTGTGGTGGTGGGTGGCCGCCGAACTACTGCTGGCCATCTTTTCCAGCCTGTTCAGTCGCGCTATTACCTTGACGGACAGTCTGTTGGGCGATCTGGTGAACAACGATTCCTCGGTGCGCATCATTCGCCACGCCGCCACGCTGGATTTGTACCAGTTCGAGGATGCCACTTTTTACGACAAACTGGAGCGTGCCCGCACCCAAACCGCTGGCCGCACCGCGCTGATGAGCATGGTGCTGTCGCAGGGCCAGGATTTCCTGACCATCGTCTTTTTGATGGGTGGTCTGATCGCCTTTAATCCGTGGCTGCTGGTAATTTTGGTAGTTGCGGTCATCCCGTCGTTCATTGGGGAATCGAAGTTTAACCAAGAATCGTACTCGCTCTCGCGCTCCTGGACCCCCGAACGCCGCGAGATTGACTACCTGCGCTACATTGGCGCGAGCAACGAGACGGCCAAAGAAATTAAGATTTTCGGGCTGGAAGACTTTATCGCTGACCGCTTCAAATCCATTTCCGACAAATACTTTTTGGCCAACCAAAAACTGGCCCTGAAACGCGCCGCCTGGGGCAGCCTCTTCAGTACGCTGGGTACGATGAGCTACTACGCGGCCTACGTGTTTGTGATCTGGCAGACAGTAGTGGCCCAGATTACCGTCGGCACCCTGACCTTTTTGGCTGGTTCCTTCCGCCAGTTGCAAGGGCTGTTGCAGGGCATCGTCAGCCGCTTTTCGCGCATTGCCGAGACCTCTTTGTATTTGCAGGACTTGTTCGACTTTCTGGAATTAAAACCTTTGTCGGATACCCACAACGCATCGCGTAAGGTACCGCGCCCGATCAAACAGGGCTTTGTCTTTGAAAACGTGGGTTTTAAATACCCGGAAACGGACATTTGGGCCTTGCGCCACCTGAGCTTCACGCTGCATCCTGGCGAGAAACTGGCCTTGGTCGGCGAAAACGGAGCGGGTAAGACCACTCTGGTCAAACTACTGGCCCACCTCTACGAGCCTTCCGAAGGCCGCATTTTGCTGGACGGCGTGGACCTTTGCGAATACGACCCGGAAGATTTGCGCAGCGAGATCGGAGTCATTTTTCAAGACTACGTCCGCTTTATGTTTTCGGCGCGGGAGAACATCGCGGTGGGCAACATCGTAGAGCAAACCAACCAACCGCAAATCGTGGATGCCGCTTACAAGAGCCTCGCCGACACGGTGGTGGAACAGCTGCCCAACGGCTATGACCAGATGCTCGGCAAGCGCTTCACCGGCGGCGTGGACCTCTCCGGCGGCCAGTGGCAGAAGGTGGCGCTCGCCCGGGCCTATATGCGCGAGGCCCAGCTCATCATCCTCGATGAGCCGACGGCTTCGCTGGATGCCCGCGCCGAACACGAGGTGTTCGTCCGCTTCGCCGAACTGATGAAAGGCAAGGCGGCAGTACTGATTTCCCACCGTTTCAGTACGGTGCGTATGGCCGACCGTATCCTGTTCCTGGAGCATGGCCAGCTACTGGAACTGGGCAGCCACGAGGAATTGGTGGCGCAGGGCGGGAAGTATGCGGAGCTGTTTCGGTTGCAGGCGAAGGGGTATGTTTGAGATTTAATGCCTTACTTTTGCGCAAACGTCAATTTTTCAAATATGGGCATACAATCGGTTCATATCAAAAACTTCAAGTCCATCCGGGATTCTGGGGAGGTGCAGTTGAATGCCTTGAATGTACTCATCGGGGCGAATGGCGCAGGCAAAAGTAATTTTATCAGTTTTTTTAAATTCTTAAAAAAACTCTTTGAGCAGGAGCTGCAATTGTATATCAACCAACATGGCCGCGTAGATAATTTTTTATATTTTGGGAGGAAAAAATCTGATTTTCTAGCGGGTACAATCACTTTTGATAATATTTATACAAACCAGTATTCATTTGAATTAGTGCCGGATCAAAGTGGAAGCCTTATTTTTTCCAATGAAATGAGCAATTACAAGCCACCAAATGGAGCATGGAACAACTCACGTATTTATGGAAGTAGGGGCAATTCGGAAGCAGTCTTGCAAGAAAGCGACAACTATCAAAACATATATTTAAAAAACAACTTTTCTAAATTTAAAGTTTTTCACTTTCACGATACCAGTGAGAATGCCAATGTAAAGCAACCGGGCAACGCCACGGACTATGCTTGGCTCCATGAAGATGGCGGTAATTTGGCAGCATTTCTTTATCGTTTGCAGGAGAGCCATGCCGCCAATTTTCGCATGGTGGAGCAAGTGGTGCGTTCCATTGCCCCATTTTTCAACCGCTTTTTTTTGCAGCCTGACGAAATAAACTCCAACCAGATTTATTTGCGTTGGTTGGAAAAAGGTTCCGAGCAGTTATTTACCGCGCATCAACTGTCAGATGGAACCCTACGCATGATCTGCTTATCTGCTTTACTATTACAACCCAATCTGCCCGGCACTATTATTATTGATGAACCTGAACTTGGTCTGCATCCCTTTGCGGTGCAAAAACTGGCTGCCATGCTCAAATCTGCGGCACAACAAACACAAGTCATTATTTCTACCCAGTCCGTTAACCTAGTGGATGAATTTGATCCAAAAGATATTATTATTGTAGATAGACTAAATGAGCAAACGGTATTCCAACGCTTGGAAACAGATGAACTGACCGACTGGATGGCTGATTATTCGCTTGGCCAATTATGGGATAAAAACGTAATTGGGGGGCGACCATGAAGCGGCTAATTATTATTGTAGAGGGACAGACCGAAGAAGAATTTGTCAATAATTTGCTGCGTCCGTACTTGGCGGGATTTGAGATTTATGATGTGCGGGCCATCAAGATTCAGACCAGTCGAGGCC
>JAYUXG010000444.1:0-8630 GCA_043753125.1 Saprospirales bacterium
CGCAGTATGTTGTATTTGGAGAGCAATCCGCCGCTCTTCGGCGAAATCCCGTTTGCGCTCAACGACTGTACTTTGCTGAAGCGCGACACCTCGTCGATGATTACTGTCCACGCTTTTCTCAACGGCGACTATCTCAATTCCTACTGGGCCGATGGCATCATCATCGCCACCCCGACGGGCAGCACGGGCTACTCGCTGAGCTGCGGTGGGCCGGTCATTTTTCCCGACTCCAACAATTTTGTACTCACGCCAGTGGCCCCGCATAACCTCAATGTGCGCCCCATTGTCCTCTCCGACGAATCGGTGATTTCTTTTGAAATAGAAGGACGGGGCGATAATTTTATCTGCACCCTCGATTCGCGTTTTGAGCTGATCCATGCCGATCACCAACTGGCCGTGCGGCGCAACGACTTCCCTATCCGGTTGGTGCAATTGCAGGATATTACGTTTTTGAAGACCATCCGGGAAAAACTGGGTTGGGGGGAGGATGTGCGGAATTAGTACTTTGTCAATAGTCCAAAATCTTTTAGTCTGCTTTCGCCCCAAAGGCTAAATCCCCCGCATCGCCCAATCCCGGCACAATGAACGATTTGGCGGTCAATTCCTCATCCAAAGCCGCCATCCAAAGATGGGCTTTCGGGTGGCGACGCTGCACCGCTTCTTTACCCGCCCTACTGGCGATAATGGTCGCCACATGGACCTGTGCGGGAGGCCCAAAACGCTCCAATTGTTGCAAGGCCAGGTTTATGGAACCGCCAGTCGCCAACATAGAATCGCAAAGAATAAGCACCGTATCGGTCAGATCGGGCGCGGTCACGTAGTCCAATTGAATCTCGAAAGTGCCGTCTTTATGGTGACGGCGGAAAGCGGCGATGAACACATTGTCGGCTTGATCGAAATAATTGAGCAAACCCTGGTGCATGGGCAGTCCGGCCCGCAGGATAGTCGCCAGCACTACACGCTGCGCGGGCAGCATGATCGGCGCGATGCCCAGCGGTGTTTCGATGTCCAACGGTTCGTAGCGCATCGTTTGCGATATTTCGTAGGCCAGTATTTCACCCAATCGCTCCAAGTTGCGGCGAAAACGGAGCCGATCCTGTTGAATATCGACATCGCGCAGTTCGGCCACGAAACGGTTCGCAAGGGAGTTCTTTTCGGAAAGGTTGGTGACCATGAGACAAGCGTTTTTCTGCTGTAGGGCAGACTGCTTAGTCCGCCTATTAGTTGGTGCAAACAAATTTGTGCCACTATCATCCTTTACAAGGTAGGGTCGCAGGAATTTGCTGGCCGGTAAAAGGAAACATCACCATCCGCACTTGGCCAGATGCCTCACTGCGTTCGGAATGACACATTTCTGGGGTAGGCATCGCTGAGTACATTGTTTTAAAACGAATTTCAATAAAGTCCATCCTACAGTCCCAAGGTCACATTCTTCGTCTCGGTAAAAAACCGCAGGGCCTCCCAGCCGCCCTCGCGCCCAATCCCGGAATTTTTCGCCCCGCCAAAAGGAGTGCGCAAATCGCGCAACATCCAGGTATTTACCCACACAATGCCGCAGTGCAACTGGGCGGCGACGCGGTGGGCGCGAACCAAATGGTTGGTCCACACGGTGGCACTGAGGCCGTACACCGTGCTGTTGGCGTAGTGTAACACTTCCTCTTCCGTCTCAAATGGTTGTATGGTGACTACCGGACCAAATATTTCCTCTTGGTTGGTGCGACAGTCATGCGGCAATCCCTCGATGACCGTTGGCGCGATATACCAGCCTTCCGCCAGCGGCTCCGGCAGTTGTAAAGCCTCACCGCCACACAGTATTTCGCCACCCTCTTGACGGGCCAACGCTAGGTACGACAACACTTTATCGAAGTGCATTTTGGAAACGATGGCCCCCAGTTGGCTATTTGGGTCGCCGGGATCACCCACCTGCAAAACCCGTACCCGGGCCACAAAGTCACGTTTGAATTTTTCGTAGATGGATTTTTCCACATAGATTCGAGAACCGCACAGGCAAATCTGCCCTTGGTTGTTGAACGACGAACGCACCGTCATGTCCAGCATGCGCTCATAGTCGCAATCGGCGAAAATGAGGTTGGGATTTTTGCCGCCCATTTCAAGGCTCAGTTTTTTGAACATGGGCGCGGCGATACTGGCAATAGCACCCCCGACCCTGGTACTGCCAGTGAATGATATGGCCTTAATGGTTGGGTGACGCACGATGGCATCGCCGACACGCAAACCAGTGCCGTGGACGATATTTAGCACCCCCGGTGGTAGCCCGGCGGCGTTGCAAATGTCGCCCAGCAGGTAGGCCGTCAGTGGGGTCACTTCAGAAGGCTTGGCGACCACACAGTTGCCCGCCGCGAGGGCGGGTGCGATTTTCCAAGTCAACAAATACAGTGGCAGATTCCACGGGGAAATGCAGCCCACCACGCCCAAGGGTTGCCGCAGCGTGTAGCTCAAGGCCTGGGTTGGCAAATGGTGGCTTTCGGAGGAAAAATGCAGCAGGGCGGTGGCAAAAAACTGAAAATTCAAGGCCGCCCGGGGTATGTCCACTGTACGGGCTGTAGTAATGGTCTTGCCGGAGTCCAGACTTTCAGCTTCCACCAGTGCATCCAGGTTGGCGATTATGCCATCGGCAACAGCGCGTAGCACCTCATGGCGCTGCTCAAGCGAAAGATTGGCCCAAGCCGGAAAGGCTGCTTGCGCCGCTTGCACGGCAGCGTACACATCTTCTGGGCCAGAGTCGGGCAGTTGGCTAAACACCTGTCCAGTGGCAGGGTTATAGTTGTCCAGATACTGCCCGCCGACGGGCGGCACGTACTTTCCAGCGATGAAATTGTGGAGCGTCTGCATAGTTTGGTCGGCTGTCTTGGTTAGCAAATAGTCATCTAAAGGACCTTCCGCCGAAAAAAAGATTTATTGCGCACAAACGTAGCGACTTTTCGCTTGCTAAAAATCAATTCATGATCTTATCTATCCAAGACGTCGTCAAGACGTATGGCGACTACCAAGCGGTGAACCACGTGAGCTTCGATGTGCCAAAAGGCAGCGTGTTCGGGTTGCTCGGCCCCAACGGGGCGGGCAAAACTTCTCTCATCCGCATGATTACCACCATCACCGGGCCGGATTCTGGCGCAATCTATCTCGACGGAGAAAAACTCAACGAGCGTTCGCCCGAAAAGATCGGTTATATGCCGGAAGAACGCGGCCTGTACAAAAAGATGAAAGTGGGCGAACACATGCTCTATCTGGCCCAACTGAAAGGCCTGACCGCAGAGCAGGCGCGTAAAGCGGTGGAACACTGGTTTACCAAGTTCGATATTCAGGACTGGAAGAACAAGAAGGTGGAAGAGCTCTCTAAGGGCATGCAGCAAAAGATTCAGTTCATTGCTACTATTATTCATGGCCCGCGTCTGCTCATCCTTGACGAACCGTTTACCGGCCTTGACCCAATTAACACCAATCTGATTAAAGAAGAAATTGCCCAGCTCAACGACGCGGGGACGAGCATCATTTTTAGCACCCACCGCATGGAACAGGTGGAGGAAATGTGCGATTACATCGTGCTGATTAACCAAGGCAAAAACGTGCTGCAAGGCGAGGTACAGGCGATCAAAAATGAATACAAGCAGCACCTTTTCCGCGTGGAAGTGCAGGGCGATTGGCCAACCGATCTGGGAGGGCAGTTTCAAGTGGTGGAGCAAGGTCGCAGTGCCGCAACCATCCAACTGACTGATGATAGTCAGAGCAACGATTTGCTACGCCAATTGATGCAAAAAGGGCTACGAATTGTGCATTTTGAGGAAATTCTGCCCACTTTCAACGAAATTTTTATCCGCACGGTGGAGCAAAACAAAGGGCAATAGGCAAGGACCAATAGGCAAAAGTGCAAAAAGCAACAATCAAGAACGACCTTGGGCCTTTTAGTTCATAGTTCATACTTTATACTTCCTTTCCAGTGAGCAAACTTTCCCTCATTATCAGGCGCGAATACCTGACCCGGGTCCGCAAAAAATCCTTCATCATCGCCACGTTGCTGGCCCCGGTGGGTATTTTTGTCTATATGTTGGTCATTATTGGGCTATCGAGCTACCAGAGCAACGACGAGCTCAAGGTGGCCCTAGTGGATGAAGCGGGCATGGTCGGGCAGTTGCCCGACTCCAAAGGCGTACGTTTCATCGCGGCGGGCGACAAAAGCCTCGACCAGCTTAAGGCGGAGGTAAAAAACAACCAACTTGATGGTGTGCTGCGCATTCCTCAACTGGGAACTTTCCAAAAGAAAGAACATACCGTTTTTTACTATTCCAATGAAAAACTGGCTCCTGAAAAAAGCGGGGTTATCGAAGACAAAATAGCCAGCAAGATTCGAGACTTCAAGATCGATTCGCTGCACCTCAGTCGCGGCAGCCTCGATATGCTAGATACCGACATTTCTATTGATCCGGAAAGCATCTCCGGCGAGGACAAGGGCGACAACAAATACACCGCCGGCGTGGGGCTGGTGGTGGGGGGCATCATGACCTTCCTGATGTTCTTTATGGTCATGTTGTACGGCCAAATGGTGATGCGCTCGGTGATGGAAGAAAAAACCAACCGCATTGTGGAAGTGATGATGTCCAGTGTGCGGCCTTTTGACCTGATGATGGGCAAGATCATCGGAACCGGCGCGGTGGGCCTCACCCAAATGGTCGCTTGGGTAGTATTGAGCACAGCGGTTATGTTTTTCATCCCATTCATCATGGACGTCGATCCCGCACAGATGCAAGCCATGGGACCCCAGCCACCGGGCGGCATGAACCCAGGGCAGATGGACGACGATGTCCTACGGATTTTTGCCGAACTGGGCAAGCAGAACTGGCCGCTCATCATTGGCTCGTTCATCATTTTCTTCTTGGGTGGCTACTTCATTTATGCCTCTATGTTCGCGGCTATCGGTTCGGCCATGGGCGACGACATGGGCGAAGGACAATCCCTTACGCTGCCAATTACAATCCCAATTATCCTGGCCTTTTACATCGTCTCGATGGCTGGCTGGCGCAACCCGGACAGCAACCTGATGGTGTTCGCGTCGTTATTCCCGCTCTTTTCGCCCATCGTAATGCCCTTCCGCATGGCTTTCAACCCACCGTGGTGGCAAGTAGCCTTGTCGTTGCTTTTGGTAGTCGCTACCGCCATGCTATTCGTGTGGATGGCGGGCCGGATTTATCGGGTTGGCATCTTGCTGTACGGCAAGAAAGGTTCGTTCAAGGAGATTAGCAAGTGGTTGTTTTACAAGGGTTAAAGAGCCTACTTATTCCAGTCAATGGAATCAAAACTGGCTACTCCCATGATCCGGTCGTAGCGACTGCCGTAGGGCCGAAAGTAGACCAATATGGTGTACTGATTGCTGGCACGGTAGTCGTTGCCTTCCAAGCCTTCCTCGTCGACTACGCTGGTGGCTTTATTAACTACTTGATAGGCGTAGTTGTAAAAGCCCTGCTTCAAAAATGCTTCGCCCCAGTAGGCATGTGCTTCTTCGTTGTAGGTCATCTTGAAAGCCGGTTTTAACTGCCAATCGGTAAACTCGCCGAATAGGTAGACATCCTCGCCATCCAGTGGGGCATTTTGCAAAATGCTAAACAAGACCAAGCCATAGTCTGCTTGTAGCAGTGTTTGATTGGGGTTTTGGTTTTCGATGGAAAATTGGCCGTTCAAGTCGCTGCGAAAAGAAACGGCAGAGGTCGCCCGACTGCGGTCGGTCTCCAGGGTTACTTCATATTGGTCGCTTTTGTTGACCAAAATAGAGCGCACCCGATCGCTGCGGTTGTTGAAGGTAGAAATATCGAAGTAGCGAAACTCGCGTCCGGCGGGGAACACGACCTTGTCCTGGTAGTCGAACACCAATTCGTTGTTGCGGGTAGCGCGTGGCAGGATTGGACCAATCGCATTGTCCCAACGACCATTTTGGAGCACATACGCGCTTACTTCGGTGAGCGGATTGCTGATCCGCGTATCCTTAAAGACCACGTTGAAATCTGTTTCGTGGTGGGTCTCCTGTTTGTCCACCTGTGCGGGCCGCACAAATACGGCATCCACCCTCCAGTTGGGTTCCACTACGCAAAAGCGGCGTTCCAGTACCGGCGTTTTATCGCCATCTTCCATAAATACTCGCAGCAAATAATTGCCCGACTTTGTCCAACGCATACTGGCGTTCGGTAGCCGCACTACGTAGTGTGTATAAGGGGCGCGGGTGTTGAACGAATTATTGACATCTAAGATGCGGTCGTCGGTGTACCCGTTGATGTATTCGTTGTCCTGCAAATCGGAGGGTTGCCAACGGCTGTCGCAGTGCAGGATGGTGTATTGGTATTCCTGGGTCTCGTCGCCCAAATGGTCAAATTCCAGAACCAGTGCCCCGCTGGGCGCATTCACCTGCAACATGGGCAAACTCAGCGACGAACCATGCAAAGACAGTTTGACGGAGGCGATGTCGGGGTCCAGAATGCGGTTCTCATTGCGCGGATTCAGATTTTGCGCAAAGGCAGACCCGGACAAAAAACAGGGCAGAAACAGAAAAAGGAAACGCATTTTTGAAAGTGGTTGGTAAAGGTCAAGTACTGCTTAGTTAGGACGCAGCCCACGCCCAAAAGTTGCCTACCAACCGCTCGGTTTTGGCGATTCGATCACCAATGGCTCTCCGGTTTTTGGGTGTTGGAAGGCCAGCCGATGCGCGTGGAGCTTGATTTGGTCCAAATGCCAGAAGTGTCCGCCATAGGCCAGGTCGCCGATGACTGGGCAACCAATGTGAGCCAGTTGCGCCCGGATTTGGTGAAAACGCCCGGTCGTGGGCTGTACCTCCAGCAAGGCCGTTTTGCCTACTCGCTCGAGGGTCCGATAGCGCAGGGTACCCAGCTGCGTGCCACGGGCCTGCTGTTCCAAAATCTGCGCTTTCTTGCCTTCTTCGTCTTTCCTCAACCAGTGCCGCAATTCAGCGGAGGGCAGGGCCGGGGCGCGCTCCGTGGCCGCCAGGTAGGTTTTTTGCACCGTCCGTTGTTCAAACTGGGCCATCAGGTGGGTAAGGGCAGTCTTGGTTTTGGCCAAGACCAAAATGCCGCTTGCGGGCCGGTCCAGGCGATGGGCCACGCGCAGAAAAGGGGTCGCTTTCAGCCGCTTGGAAGCACTGCTACTCATCAGCGACTCCGTAAAATAGAGCAATGCTTCCTGCTCCGCCGAAGTGTGCTTGGCACCACCGTTTTCGGTGGACAAGCCGGCGGGTTTTTCCACCACGAGCAGGTAATAATCTTCAAAAAGGATTTTCATGGCGCAAAGGTCGAACCAAAAGGCAAAAAAGCAAAGCACAAGAAGGCAATAGGCAAAAAAGCAAATGGAGCATAGCGACATCCCGATTTTTCATCGGGAAGGGCAACAAGCAAAAAGCAATAAAAATGAGCAATGGGCAAAAGGCAAAACCAAAAGGTTGCAAATGCCCTGTCACTCTTTGTTTTTGCCAATTGACGATTGCTTATTGCCGGTTATTTCCACCCGCCGATTTCTTTGCCGGTTGGTTTCCGTATCGTTGGGAGCGACGGGAATAGCCTCTCCATAGCCACGCCAACTAATTTGAGCAGTGGCCACCTGATGCTGTACCAAATAATCGTACACCGCTTGGGCACGCTGTTCGGAGAGTCGTTGGTTGGCAGCGGTGCCGCCGATGTTGTCTGTATGGCCCCCGATTTCCACGTGGATAGCCGGGTTTTTCTGCAAAAATTGTGTCAAATTGACCAATTCCGTCTGCGCACTTGCCCGCAGGATAGACTTCCCAAAGTCGAACAACACGCCTTCGGGAAAGGTGTAGCGGTTATGCTCGCGCAGGGCTTTTTCCAGCGTGAGCGTGGCCGTGCCGGTATCCACGGCGACCCGAAAATCGTCGAACAGGTAATAGGCGATGCGTTTGGTCTTTTGCCAAAAGTCAGGCCCCAACTGGGTGTTTTGCACATCCAGTCGCTCCCGCTCGTCGGCATTCATGTTGATCTTGGTGACCGCGTCGGAAAAAAAATTGCCGAACAAAAAATACCGGTATGGCTGGTCGGCGCGGAACGTAAAACTGTACTGTCGCCACTCACCATTGGTCGCCACGATGTCTTCCAAATTCAGCTGGGGTTGCACACTAAAGTCCAGCTGGCTCTCCATGAAGTTTTCGCGGGTGGTGATGGGGCCAATGGAGAAATAAAAACCAAAGTTGCCGCAATAGACCGGGCGAATCTTGGTCACCCGACCATACACTTCACTCAAATGGCGCAGGCCCAGTGAATCATCGGAGCGCGTCCAGAAACTGACGCGGTAGGTCCTCCCTTTTTCGAGCGGCTTGCCCAGCGATCCCTGGATCAGTTCGTGGTAGTCAAAACTGAACTGCCCGTCCTGAAAAGGGTGGTACATGATGAGGCCTACCATCCGGCGACCCGTAGGCGGCGCGGGCAAGTGCGGACAGCTGTGTACCGTGTCCAGCACCAGCAGGTCGGGGGTCATCAGGTCGAAGGTGTTCCAGCCCTGGGCATTAGTAGTGAACAGCGGGGAGGCTTTGGAGAATTGGCAAGGTAGCACCTCTACTTTCCAGACTCCGGCTTTGCGGGGCGATTCGCGCTCGAAACTGC
>JAYUXG010000445.1:0-8576 GCA_043753125.1 Saprospirales bacterium
TACTTCCTACGGGGAATACTGCTTGCATTCCGTTGGAATATCATGATCAACAACCTCATAAAATCATGAAAACGGGGGGACAAATCGCTTCTGCACCCTGGATAACACACGTGCTTATTGACAACAATAATATTGAAGAATTGGTTAAGATTGGGCTTAGTCGTTGGAAAATTGAGAATGAGACATTTAATACCTTAAAAAATCAAGGGTATCATTTAAAACATTCCTACGGTCACGGTAAAAAGTATTTAGCGACTAACTTTATGCTGCTCACTTTTTTAGCCTTTTTGACTGACCAAATTGCTCAAAAATTAGATAGGGCTTTTGACAAAGCCTTGAAACATTGCAAAACCAAGAGAAATCTTTGGGAAAAAGTCCGTCCGGTCTTTGATTTATTACCTTGTATGTCAATGAACGTCATTTACAGATTCATCGCAAGGGATATCCTGATTGACATCCCTCTGATTGAATAAGACCATATAGAAATTTCCCTAATAGCGAGAATCGCTGATGTAGTGAACTTAAAATCAAACGATTATTTAATATGACAATCGTTTGACAGTGACACAACATTTTGTTTGGAATAAATCCAGATAAACCCGTGACTTTTGAGCTATCAAAAATCCCCCTTTTTAAAATACGATCTTCTACCATGAAACAACTCCTTACCCTCTCTGGGGCCTTCTTGCTGTCTGCTGCCCTTTCTGCCCAAACCATCCAAGAAATCGCTACTGGCGCAGGCTACCAAAAACAGAGCTTCATTCACCTCTCAACCGGCACTGAAAAACAGGTCAACAATACCGCTTGGGACATCGCTTTCACCGTCTTTGGCCAGCAGGATGCAGGCATATTTGTCAACGAAAGTTCCGGCACCAGTATGGGACAGGCCCTGCCAGCCACAGAACTCTACTACGCCCTCACCGACAATTTTGACGACCCCATCGACCCGGCCTCGCTGATCGATTTCCAGCTGTTCAACACCGAAAAATCCTGGAACTACGGCGCGTTCAATGAAGTGCGCGACAGCACCAATGCTTTTGATTTTGGTTGGGGACAATACAATTTTCAAACCAACCAAGTCATCGGCAACGCAGTATATATCGTAAAACTGCGCAACGGTCAGTATCGCAAGCTCAAGATCGAATCGCTTATTGGGACTACCTACACGTTCAAATACGCCCATGTGGACGGCACAGGCCTACAGACCAAGACCATCAACAAGGCCGATCATGCGGACAAGACGTTGGCTTATTTCAGCTTTGAAACGGACAACACCGTGGACGTGGAACCGGCAAATGGCTTTGATCTGTTGTATAACCGCTACACCACATGGCTCTATGATCCCGGTTCCATGGAGCTCATCCCTTACAATGTGACTGGCATCCTGCACGGCCTGGGTGCCCAGGTAGCCGAAGTGGACGGCATCAATCCGGGTACTGTCGATTATCCCCCCTATCAGGACAGCCTGCGTCCAGAATTAGATGTTATTGGCCACGATTGGAAGTATTTTAGCGGTACCAGCTGGACGGTCGATGAAGACCGGCTTTTCTTTCTGAAAACCGCCGAGAGTCGGGTCTGGAGATTGCAATTCATTGATTTTGAAGGTAGTAGTACTGGAAAATCGGTGTTCATAAAAACGGATTTAGGTATCATTTCCGCTGTACAAGCACCCGCCACCCTGGGCCTGAAAGTCGCCACTTATCCTAACCCGGTGCAAGACCGATTAACCATTGCGCTGGATGTGCCGACTACTTTGGCAAAAAATGCTCAACTGGAAATCATGGATGTGCAAGGTCGGCTGGTACTGCGTCAATCGGTTGTGCTGCGCGAAGGTTTTCAGATGTTGGAAGTGTCTGCCGCACATTGGAGTTCGGGTATGTTTTCGTTGCGCCTGATATTGCCCGATCAGACAGTGTTTTTGGGCAAACTTTTGAAGACGAACTGAAAATCTACTGATGAAAATACTTGATATGGGCAAAAAACACCGAAAAACAACCCTGTTTTTCAACATATTCCTCCTCCTCTTCGCGCGGCTTTCCGCGCAAGATACCCTCGCCTTGCAACCCCTCCACGAAGTCGTCGTCACCGCCCAGTTTGCGCCTACCGATGTCCGCCAGACGGTCAATTCCGTGCGTATTCTCTCCCGCCAAACGATCGAGAATCACGCTGCGGTCAATCTAGAGGAACTGCTGCAAACCCAGCCCAACCTACGGCTCAGTCAAGATGCCGTGCTGGGCAGTTCATTGGGGATCAATGGCTTGCGGGGCGAAAACGTAAAGATTATAGTAGACGGGGTACCTATTGTTGGGCGGCTCAATGGCAGCGTGGATGCCAGGCAACTACCCCTTGGGGCGGTGCAACAGGTCGAAATTATTGAAGGTGCCCAGTCGCTGCTGTACGGCTCGGAAGCCTCCGCCGGGGTCATCAACTTGGTGACCCGCAAAAGCCAGCCACACCGCTTCGAGGCGGAGGCGAATACCCAATGGGAAAGCAATGGTTTCCGCAATTTGCAGGGCCGGGCAGGGGTACGACTCGGCAAGGTCCTGTTCCAACTCACCGGCACGCAACTCGATTTCCAGCCCAATGCCGACACCGCTTTGGGACGTGACCAGCTGTGGAACCCCAAAGCCCAGACCGCTGGACGCGCTATGCTGCGGTTCTCGCCCTCCGAAAAATTCGACCTCCGGCTTTCCGGCGGGCTTTTTTCCGAAAAAGTAGACAACCTCGGCGAGGTGCGCCGCCCGCAGTATAAGCCCTATGCCTTCGACGACTATTACCAGACTGACCGCTTGGACGCGACCATCCACGGCGAGGGCTGGCCCCAAAACCGGATGTTCTGGCAGACTACCATTGGTTGGAACCGCTTCGAGCGTATCAAAAACGCTTATCGTTTGGCTCATGCTCCTAAGTTACTGAAACCGTTAGAGAATGACCAGTTTACCGTAGCCTGCTTAACGAGCGGCAACCACGGAGTGGTGGAACATGAATAGCCCCCGATTTCATCGGGGGCTATTCGTACTCGACCCTTGCAGGGTCTACTATGCGGTCAGATTTCAGTAAGAAAGGAATATAAGCCAAGAAACCGTTACAAAAAAGACCGCCAAACTGACTATTTTTGCCCGTCGAAATTTTGCAAGAAATTTGATCTGTATCACCTAACAAACAATTATCATGGAAAAAGTAAAACTCACCGTCCTTAAAAACGGCCCGCTCCGCATAGAAGGCGATTTCGATATCAACGACCCGGCTGGCAATGCCTATGGACTGATGGGGCGCACGGTCGTCTCTATTTGTCGTTGCGGGCTTTCGGGCAACAAGCCCTTTTGCGATGGTTCGCATAATCACCACGGCTTTCAGGACGAGCCAATAGCATTCAATCTGCCGCCGAAAAAGGTGGTGTAAACATTTTATAAACTTACTTTTCCTTACACCTCGTAGCTTTTGCAGCCTACGAGGTGTAAATAAATAAGCAGCATATTCAAATGGAACATTTTGCCAAAATGCTCAAATAAGGGCCTCTAAAAGGCGAAGCGCCCGGTCACTCAAGGAGAGTGCCAGGCGCTGTAGATTTTAAGGAAACCGAAACGAGGGCCGATTGAAAAAAAATTCCTACTGCCAAAAGGGACAGCAGTAGGAAAATCAAAACATACTATGAGAAAACTTGTCGGCAAGATAACCGCATGGTAGTGGAAAGGAAAACATCGTTTTAGGGAACGGTCGTTTTTTCGATATAACGGTAATTAAATCAACATTATCCCATAAACAGGGCTGCGATGGACTTGTGTTCCACTGTATTTCGGATGGCCCTCGAGAAAAGTTTGGCCGTCGAAAGCACCTTGATCTTGGGCAACTCATGGCGCAAGGGAATAGTATCACAGACGATCAGTTCGGTCAGTTTTGATGCTTCGATGTTTTCGTACGCCCGGCCCGACAGCACCGGATGGGTGCAAATGGCCCGTACCGACCGCGCGCCTTTCTCGATAATCGCATCCGCCGCTTTGCACAGCGTACTGGCAGTGTCCACCAAGTCGTCCACCAGCACCACATCCGCCCCTTTTACGTCGCCGATGACGGTCATGGAAGACACTTCGTTGGCCTTGGTGCGGTACTTATCGCAGATGACCAGCTCGCGTTTGAAACGCATGGAGTAAGTGCGGGCACGTTTTACGCCGCCCACATCGGGGCTGGCAAAAATAGTGTTCGACATATCTTGGCTTTCCAAATAGGGCATATAGATTGCTTCCGAACGCAAATGGTCCACCGGGATGTCGAAAAAACCCTGCACCTGGTCGGCGTGGAGGTCCATCGTCATGATGCGATTAGCACCGGCGGCAGTGAGCAAATTGGCCACCAGTTTAGCACTGATCGGCACACGGGGCTTATCCTTCCGGTCTTGGCGCGCATAGCCAAAATAAGGGATTACCGCTGTAATGTAACCTGCCGAGGCCCGTTTGGCGGTATCGATCCAGAGCAGCAGTTCAATCAGGTTGTCGTGGGGTTGGCAAGTGCTTTGGATGAAAAACGAAAAGGAACCCCGCACGCTTTCGTTGATAATGGTTTGCATTTCGCCGTCGCTGAAGCGGGCGAGCGTGGTATCGCCCAATTGGGCATCAAAATGGAACGCGATGTCGCTACCCAATTGCTGGGAAGCCGTGCAGGCAAAGAGCTTTACGTCAGGCATGATCGGGCGGGATAGGGAGGAATGGGTGGAACAAGTGAAATCAACGAGGGTGGAATTTGGCGCAAAAGTAAAGCGGTCGGCAGCGGATTTTTCCGGATTCGATGGGTTGATTTATAGATGGCGTTACTGTCGTGTTGTCTGCCAAACGTCATAATCTTGACCCCTATTGGCAAAACTGCACTTTTTATGACCAGTGGGCAGTCTTTGCGCGGTGTGGCTTTCTACCTTTGTCCTGTTCGCCCGCTCCGAAGGCGACTTTTTTTTACCAAATCCAATTTCCTGTACATGCATTTTTCTTTACCCATCCGCATCGGGCTATTCAGCCTGTTAATATTTGCCACGCAACTACTGTCGGCGCAAAACGCCCGCGAATCCGCCCTGCGTTTTCTGCGCAATGACCCCGCCAAGTTTGGGCTGTTGGCCGACGATGTAGCCGACGTACGCGTCACCAACGAGTACGCCACCAAACACAACGGCGTCACCCACGTCTGGCTACAACAACAGTATGCTGGCATCCCGGTATTCAATGCCCTGTTCGGACTGCACCAATTGCCCAGTGGCGAGATCGTCCATGTGGGCCACCGCTTTGAGGCTGGCCTACAGCAGCGGATCAACATGACAGTGCCTTCGCTCAACGTTTACAAAGCCTTGGAAATCGCGATGGCCGATCTGGGGTTCAGCGGCTTCCCCGTGCCAAGCCTGCGGCAAAAAACGAACGAACGCAACTGGGTGTTCGAGGGCGGGGCGATTTCCCGGACCGACATTCCTGTTTCGGCCTGCTATGCGCCGACCAAAGACGGGAAAGTGCGTCTGGCTTGGACCATGACCATTGCTCAGGCCAACACCGCCGACCTTTGGAACCTGCGGGTAGACGCCCAGACGGGTGCGATTATCAACAAGTTCAACCAAACGGCCTACTGTGCGCCCAACCACCTGGGTCATAGTGACGAAGACTGCAACGACGCAGTGCAGACGGTGGCAGTAGCAGAACAACCTGTCGTGGCTACCAATGGCCCATTGGCCGCCGAGCAATACCGGGTGTTTGCATTGCCTGTCGAAAGCCCGGTCCACGGCGGCCGCCAGTTAGTAGTGGATCCGGCTATCCCATCGGCCTCTCCCTTTGGCTGGCTCGACGTGAACGGTCAGGCTGGCGCAGAATACACGTACACGCGGGGCAACAACGTCTATGCTTACGACGATGCCGACAACAATAATACGCCGCCCGCTACGCCGGGTGCCGATGCAGGTGCTTTGCTCAATTTCGACTTTCCTTTTGACGCCAATAGTGAACCGACTGCCAATCTGGACGCCGCTGTCACCAACCTATTCTACATGAACAATATGATGCACGACATCACCTATGGGTTTGGTTTTGACGAAGCCGCTGGCAACTTCCAGTTCAGAAATCATACTGGTCAGGGCGCAGGGAATGACGCTGTGCAGGCCGAGGCAGTGGACGGCGGCGGCGAAAACAACGCCAACTTCGGCACACCCTCTGATGGCGGTGCACCACGTATGCAGATGTTCCGCTGGGGCCGGTCCGGTGGAAAAAT
Source organism: Saprospirales bacterium (assembly GCA_043753125.1). Classification (GTDB taxonomy): domain Bacteria; phylum Bacteroidota; class Bacteroidia; order Chitinophagales; family Saprospiraceae; genus M3007. Next base: position 6,235 of record JAYUXG010000445.1, read on the forward strand.
CCTCAATGTCGTTGCTCCTGAACCAGCAATGGGGTCTTATTTTGCTTCGGCATCCAGCACTTGGGGTGCCCCTATTACGGAGGTGCCAGTAGTAGGTGAAGTAGTAATTGTCAATGACGGCACTGGCTCTGGCGATTCCACCAAAGGATGTGGGCCAGCCATCAATAGCCTGGTTGGGAAAGTCGCGTTAGTGGACCGCGGTGTGTGCCAGTTCGGGGTGAAGGCCTTGAATGCGGAGCAATCCGGGGCTATTGCCTGTATTATTTGCAACTTTGAGGAAGGCACCATTGGCATGGCGGCTGGCACAACAGGCGCACAGGTTACCATTCCGGTGGTCATGCTGCAACGGTCCGATTGTGCTTTCCTGAAGCAGTTCCTCGGTAATGGCCTCACCGTCTCGCTGGCGCAGCCCGCAGTGGCTGGCCCCGACTTTATCGACGGCGATTTTGACAATGGCGTGATTGCCCACGAATACGGCCACGGTATTTCCAACCGCCTCACCGGTACCAACAGCAGCTGCCTAGGCAATGCCGAGCAGATGGGCGAAGGCTGGAGCGACTTTTTTGCTCTCGCCACTACCGTCAAGCCAGGCGATGTAGGCACCAAAAAGCGGGGGGTCGGCACTTATGTAGTCCGCCAGGGAAACGATGATATTGGCATTCGCCGCTACCCTTACTCCACCGATATGGGCATCAGCCCCATTACTTTTGCCACCGTGGCTGAAAATACGGAAGTACACGCGCTTGGTGAAATCTGGACCGCCGTGACCTGGGACTTATATTGGGCAATGGTAGAAAAATATGGCTATGACCAAGATTTGGGCAACGCCAACAGCGGCAACCACCGCGCTCTGCAATTGGTGATGGACGGCCTGAAATTGCAACCCTGTAACCCTGGCTTTATTGATGGCCGTGATGCTATTATCTTGGCCGACAAAGTAAACTATAGTGGTGCTGATACCTGCTTAATCATGACCATCTTCGCCCGTCGGGGCATGGGCGTGGGTGCCGACCAAGGCCTGAATGACAATGCTGGCGATGGCGTGGAAAACTTCGATCCGATCCCCAAGTGTATTAAAGAACTGAAGATCAACAAAACCTGTACGCCCACCATCCAACCCGGCGGCACGGCCACTTTTACCATTACGGTCACCAACCATAAAGACGACCCCACTCCCAACACCGTAGTGTCTGATGAGCTGCCCGATGGCCTGACTTTGGTGGAAGCTTCCAATGGTGGCACTTTTGACAACGGCCTGGTGGTCTGGAATTTGGGTACGATGGCCAGTGGCCAGGTGGCCACCCTTACCTATTCGGCCAAATACCTGTCTACTACTGGTTCGCCACTGTTGTATCAAGACCCTTTGGACACGGACGCCGAATGGATAGCCCTAACCGAGATAGAAAATTCGGAGACCTTTGTTTTGCAGAGCGAAGTGGTAAAAGTTGGGACTGCCGCTTGGAAGGCGGGCGAATCTTCGACCTTGGCCACCGATCTGACCCTTGAATATTATGGTGAGCCGATCCTGATCTCGGGGACACAGCCAACCCTGCGTTTTTGGCACCAATTCAACACCGAAAAAGGCGCCGATGCGGGTTTTCTGGAAGTGCAGAAGGAAGGCACCAGCCAGTGGCTCCGCTTTGAGGCGGACCAAGTAATACGCGGCGGATACAGTGCCAGGATTCCGTACAGCACCTTTGCGATCCCTTATCTCAGCGGATTTTCGGGCAACTCCGATGGTTGGATGCAGTCGTACTTCGATATGAGCGACTACGCCGGGCAAAAGGTGCTGGTGCGCTTTCACTTTGGCACCGATGCGAGTGTCGGAGTACCCAATGGCGGCTGGGTCGTGGACGGTCTGCAACTCTTGGACCTCATCAATTTTGACGGGATGGCCACCGTCACTTCCGCCGACGGTGACCTGGCCACGGACAATGCCCCTGAAGAAGGCGTGATCTTGGATGCCGCCAATACCATCGCTACCGCAGAGCCAATCAATATCTTTGGCCTCTCGGTGCAACCCAATCCGGCGGACGATCTATTGCACCTGCGCTTGGCCACGGCACTCCATGGTCCCGTACAAGTGTCGCTGCTCGGCATAGATGGTCGTTTGGCCCTCCGTCGCCAGCTGGATGGTTTCATGACCAGCCAAATCCTAACCCTCGAAGTGCAGCAAGTCCCCGCTGGCCTGTATCTGGTGCGCGTGGAAAGTGCTGCGGGCAGCAGTGTGACGAAGGTGGTGATAAAATAAAAGGCAATGAGCAAAGGGCAAGCACTCAAATGCCTACTCCTAGCTCGCCACCCAATCCTGTAAATAATTTTTCAGGGGCTACGTATGGAAA
>JAYUXG010000446.1:0-8572 GCA_043753125.1 Saprospirales bacterium
TTTCGCGTGACGATTGATGTGCCAAAAACGGTGTTTCCTGCTTTGCGCCAGGAAATGCAAACCAGTGTCGGGTTTTACGAACAAAACCTGAACGCAGCGGCGGCCTATTATCTGGAACATAACTACCACTTGGAAGAAGCCCTCGCTTGGGCCGACAATGCCATCGGCAACAGTGCGTCTTTCCCCAACCTGCGCCTGAAGGCCGACATTTTGCGCAAAATGAACCGGGGTGCAGAGGCCGACAAGGTGATGGAGGGTGCACTCGATAAAGCCGGGGTGATGGAACTGCACCAGTATGGCCGCCAGCTCATCGGCGAAAAGAACCCTGCGAAAGCCTTGGAAGTGTTCCAAACGAACTACAAAAAACACGGCGAAGCCTGGCCTACCCACGTTGGCCTCATGCGCGGCTACTCGGCCACTGGCGACCTGAAAAAGGCTCTGGAACACGCGAAGCTGGCGCAAAAGCAGGCTCCGGATGACGTCAACCGGCAATCGCTGGAAGCGGCGGTCAAGACGTTGGCGGCAGGGAAGCCACTATAAACCAACGCATGAAAATTTTCATCATTGGCCAAGGTATTGCTGGCACGTTATTGGCCCATGCCCTGCGCCTGCGTGGTGCGCAGGTGACCATCGCCGACTGCGACTTGCCGGGCCGGGCCTCAGCGGTGGCGGCGGGCATCATCAATCCGGTGACCGGCAAACGCTTTGTAAAATCGTGGCGTTTCGACGAGTTCTTCCCGGTGGCGCGGGCAACTTACCAAGCCCTGGAACAGGAACTGGGCGTATCCGTCTGGCACGAACAGCCCATTGTGCGGCTGCTGGGTACGGCAGAGGAGGCGAATGACTGGTCGCTGCGTTGCGGCCAGCCAGCGTACGCGGACTACCTGCGGGAACTGCCGGACGCGGGGGCCTGGCAACCGTTTGTGCCGCCCGGTTTCCGGTTTGGCCTGATCCGGCAAGCGGCCAGGGTGCACTTCGCGCCTTTACTTGCCGCTTTCCGCGAACAGGCCAAAGCAGCGGGGTTTTTTCAGGATAAAAACATTGATTACCAAGATGTTACACAACTCGCTGCTACTTACGACCGTGTTATTTTTTGCGACGGTTACCGTAGTGCCGCCCATCCATTGTGGTCGTATTTGCCCTGGCGACCCGCCAAAGGCGAGGCTCTGCTGCTCCGTTTTGGCGAGCATTTGCCGGTAGCCGAACTACATGAAATGCTCAAAAAAACTACGCTGCTGGTGCCGCTGGGCGATGGGCTGTTCTGGGCCGGGGCTTCCTACCAGTGGTACTATCCCGATTTAGAACCGAGCAAGGAAGAAAAAAATTTACTCCTTCAAAATCTCCATTCCATGCTGGCCGTACCCTTCAAGGTGGTGGACCACGTGGCGGGGGTACGGCCGACGGTGAAAGACCGTCGGCCTTTCTTGGGTTGGCACCCGAAATACCCGAGGCTGGGCATTTTCAATGGACTGGGTACCAAAGGTGCGTTGCTGGCCCCATTCTGGGCAGCGCATTTTGCAGCGCATATTTTGGAAGGTCAGCCTTTGGACGAAGAAGTAGACGTAAAACGGGTACCTCTTCGTGAGTTGGCAAAAGAGTAGAAGGCCTGGCCTGCATAATTTCCATTTTACCAGACGAAGTAAATTCCACCTAGGCCCTCTTTTTCTTTGCAGCAGTTTTCACCACCGGCTTGCGCAAATTAAAATCAACACTCAATTCCCCGATCATGGCCTTGAAATCGCCCGGCTCGGTGATCCATTTATTGTCTATGCCAACAAAAGCCAAGTCCTGGGCTGTAATTTTGAAAGTCACCGTTTGCGTCTCCCCAGCTTTCAGGCTGATTTTTTGAAAGCCGCGCAACCGCCGAACCGAAGGCGCAATGCTGGCAAACAGATCGCTGATGTAGAGTTGCACGGCTTCTTGGCCGGTGCGGGTACCGGTATTGGTGACCTGCACAGAGATTTCGACTGGCTCATTTTTGTCGAAAGACGGCTTGTTGATCGCCAAATTCTTGTACTCGAAAGTAGTGTAACTCAACCCGTGGCCAAAGGCGTACTGTGGATCGTAGAACTTGTTCATGCCGCCCGGATAGCCCGCCGAAGCATCCAGTGCTTCCAGAAATTTATAATCGTAGGGCACAATGCCATTGGCGTAGCGCGGATAGGTCAGCGGCAACTTGCCGCTCGGATTCACATCGCCGAACAACACGTCGGCAATGGCTGCGCCGCCTTCCATGCCGGGGAAAAAGGCGATCAGCACGGCCTTCATCTCTGCTTCGAAGGCCTGAATCAAGCGCGGGCGGCCTTCGGCCAGCACCAGTACGACTGGCTTTCCCGTTTTGGCCATAGCGCGGGCCAGTTCGATCTGGGGCGCATCCAAAGTTAAATCGTTGATAGTACCGGGCACTTCGGTGTAGCTCTGCTCGCCCAGACAAAGCACAATAGCGTCGGCATTGGCAGCGGCGGCAACGGCCTCGTTGATAGTAGTAATGGCTTCAAAATTGGCCCCTTCCACATAAGCGACCTTGTCGGCACCAATAGCAACCTGAATGGCTTCCAGAATAGTGTTTTTCGCGGCATACACTTCGTTCGATTGCTCGCCCTGCCAGGTGTTGGTCCAGCCGCCATTGAGCGCACGGATGGAGTTGGCGGTCGGGCCGACGACCAGCACCTTTGATTGTTTAGATAAGGGCAACGCTTTGTTCTCGTTTTTGGCCAAAATCAAGGCTTCGCGGGCGGCTTCCAGCGAGGTTTGCCGAAACTCCTCGCCGCCAAATTTTGGATAATTGCTCAGTGGGTCGTGGGTTTTTTCAAACAGCCCCAGCATCATTTTCACCCGCAGGATACGCCGCACCGCATCGTTGATGCGGCTCATCGGGATACTACCCTCTTTGATGGATTCTATTAATAACTGGGTGAATTCCAGATCGTTGGGCACCATCGTCATATCAATGCCCGCATTGATCGCCATTTGCACGGCTTCTTTGTAAGTAGCAGCTACTCGGTGGCGGGTGGTCAAATATTTCACGTCTTCCCAATCCGATACGGCGAATCCCTTGAAACCCCACTCTTGTTTCAGAATACCAGTTAATAATGATTTATTGGCGTGGGCAGGAATGCCGTTGAAACCCGAAGAATTGATCATCACGGTCATCGCGCCATTCTTAATAGCGGCTTCATATTGCGGCAAATAGTACTCGCGCAACTCGCGGTCGGGAATCCAGGCGTAGGTACGGTCCTTACCGCTCACCGCCGCCCCGTAGCCGGTAAAGTGCTTCATGCAGGCCGCTATATGGAAGGCATCGCCCATGTTGCTGCCTTGATAGCCCTTGATCATGGCCAAGCCAAAGGTTTTATTCATCAATACATCTTCCCCAAAGCTCTCCCAAGTACGCGACCAGACCGGATAGCGGCAGAGGTCCATCGCCGGACTAAAAGTCCAGGGAATGCCGGAAGCGCGGCATTCGTAAGCGGTGATAGCCCCCAGGCGTTCCGCCAACGCCGGATTCCAGGTAGCAGCCACTGCCAAGGGTTGCGCGTACAAAGTGGTACCCAGTGTGTAGTTCACGCCGTGGATGGCATCGATGCCGTAGAGCACCGGGATTTTCAACCGCGATTTATCGGCCTCCGCTTGGATGTCCGTGATAATTTCCTGCCAACGCGCCGCCGTGTGCGCCGAGGTACCGACGTTCAAGATCGACCCCACGTGGTAGTCCTGAATAACCTTTTTCAATTTGGCCGGGTCAATGGTGTTCGGCAGCGTAAGGTTGTAAGGATTGCCCACGCAGACCATATCGAGACTGAGTTGGGTCATTTCGCCGGCCTTTTCCGCTACGGTCATTTTAGCCAGCAGCACGTCGATTTTTTTCTCAATGGCCGGGTTGAGGTTTTGGGCGGGCAACAAAAAGGAGAGGGCTATGCCGAGGGTGCATAGGGCGGGCCTTAAATAAGATTGGATGGACATATAGGTAGGTATTTGATTGGTTGTCCGGATTTAGAAAGATGTAGTAATTTGGCTGCCAGTAGTTTGCGCACCAGACTTTCCAAGTCTCCAAGACTTAGAAAGTCTAATACCCAGTGGCATTGGCCAGATTTACCCGGTGTAATGGAGTACAATTACACCGCATCGTACACAATAACCTTTGTCCAGAGATGCCCACAATTTTCTATGAATTGTAAATGCGTTGGATGGCTTTGGTAAACCTCTTGTTGGGCTGATGTATCAAATATCAGCAGCCACGAAAAGGCATAAGACCGCTCGATCACTGGCCGGTCGGTATCGGCGGGCGTACCAGTATGCCATTGTTTGATGCCCTCAATAGTAGTCAGGGTTTCCATGCCCTGTTTCAATTGCGCGCGATCGGCATCGGTGGCATCGGGCGACATCCAGAAGAAAACGTGGTGTATGAACATTAAAAGAGTTATGAATTATGAATTATTTCTGGTGTGATTGGTGGAAGTATGTAGCTTGCGTGGTGTTCTGTGATCTACTCCATTCTCTACGGTGTACACTACTTTTTGTCATCTTGATGAGATCCGTCCAGGTGATGGGTGCCGAGCTGTAGACGATTTCTGGTGGAAAGACAAGCATGGAGTCTCTAAATCTAATTAATTTTGATAACTATGATGAGGACACTAAAAGGGGATAATTTACAATTCATTATTCATAATTAAATCTACTGCTTCACCACCGACTTCCAAACCCCATCCACCTCAACGTGGTAAGTGCCATTCGGCATATTCTTCATCTCCACCGTAATTTGAGCATCTGCCGTTTGCTTGCTCCACACAATTTTACCCTGAACATCCAACAGCCGCACCGTCCGTAACCGGGCATCCGGCAAACGTACAAAGAAAGTATCGCCTGTGGGGTTGGGAAATATATCAAAAGCAGTTGTCGCCGCCAAGGGCTGCCCCGGCTCGGTGGTTGGCACCGTAGTACCTATGAAGTGCGACAGCAGCAGGATGTAGGCGGCATTGTAATAAATGGCTGGTTCGGTGATCTCCCAGGAACTCTGCGGCCAACCGTCGTTAAAATCCAAGTACGACTTCTGGGGGGGCTGATTGGCGGGCGGTGATAGTTGTGGGTAGGAATAATCCTTATTGGGGCCACCGCTTAGGTAGCCCGGCGCGGGGCCTTTGGGGGAGGTCAGGGCGTGGTCGTAGGGCGTGTTGTTGCCAAACCAGGTGTGGTATATCTCATTCACGCAGGCATCGCCGCCGTAGGCGTACATATTGGATAACATACTCATTCCCAGCGCATTGGTGCCGTGCAGCCAATGAACGTACTGCTCCGCCACTTCGCGATACTGTGCTACCTGTCCGGGATTTATGCCAAATGTCACGTAATCCAGGTTCAAAGTGCCGCAGTTGGAGCGCACCAGATTGCTGCCCCAATGGTGGGCCCAGTCGTCCATGTGGGCGCGGTACAGATCGGTTTTGGCGTTGTACGAATCAATTGAAAAAGCGTAGTTCATGCCGGCCTTCTGGTTGCGGACAGCCTCGGCTACGCTGGGTTTGGCCAGGGGCAAACTGGAGTAGCGCAGTAATGCGTACTGCACGGTGGCCTGATAAGGTCCCCACCAGGTGTTGGAAATGGGCTGGACCTGATTATATTTGGCAGTAATAAAATTCTGATAAACAGCATCTCCCGTGGCCTCGTACAAATATACCGCCGCCACCATTGCACTTTCCATTTGCCCGGCTGCGTCGCGGTCAGCATCGCCCGACTTGATGTCGCCGTCGTCGCAAGCGGCTTCAAATTGGGTAAAATTACTAGTGCTCACCACCGCCCGCTGCCAGGCCAATTGGGCGCGGGCCGTCAGGTCGGCCCCGTAGGCTTGCAGGGTAGGATTATTGGTACTGCTAAATACAATTCCTGCGTGAGCGAACATAGCGCAGCCCGCCAGCGTCGCCGAGGTGCACTCGGGCAGATAAAATTTGGGGCGCGTGTCGGCACTGATCGGCGACACATCATTATAATTATCTACCCCTATTTTCAGGAAAAAGCCGTTGGTGCCGGTGCCATCCTGCATCCGTTTTAGAAAATCCAGTTCCCAACGCAGTTCATCCAGTAGATCAGGGATGTCATTGCCGCTTTCCGGGATATCGAAATCGTCGGTAAACGCGGCTGGGTTGCGGCGGTAGGCTTCCAGCAGTTGCAGCACCGCGCCCTCGGCAAAAGTGGTGTATTTGTTCACGTCGCCTGCGTCCATCCAGCCGCCGTGCAGGTCGCGGGCGGTGGCGGGATCGGTCTTGGTCCAGCGGCTGCGGGCGGCGCGGTCTTGTTGCGGGCCTTCGTAACTGATAGCATCCGCCCATTTTGGGTCGGTGAAGGGTAGTTGTTTGGCGATGTTGAGCCGTTGGTAGTAGTACGTCCGCACGGCCTGCTTCATTACCTCGCGGTACACGTCCGGGCCGATCTGAAAGCGGTACGAAGAGACGTTTTTCGAGACATCGTGCAGGTAATATTCGCCGGGGGCAGTCACGGCGGAAAAATCGAACCACCAGCCCTTGTCGCCGGATTGGGCGTGGGTGGCCCCACTGTTCCAAGCCACCGGTGCGGCAGAGAACACGCTTTGCCCGTCGCCGCTGCGCCGTACTTCATAGACGTTACCGGGTGTGAAGGCTTGGGCCGCGTCGAAGCCGACTTGTGGGTCGGCGATGACGGCTACTTTTTTACTAGTGGGCAGATAGCCAAACTGGTCGAGGCGGATGAAGGGTGAGCCGCCGGATTGGGCAGCGAGGGTAGCGTAAGAAGTAATGAAAAAAAGGAGTGAAATTACTTTCATAAAAAATTATTTAGTTGGTTGGGAAGGGTTTAGTGGTTACTGGGGGTCTCGGATTTTTTTTAATATCCCGGCGAGACGTAATTGGAACGCGGATGACACAGATGACGCGGATTTTTAATCTTTTCTGGCTGGCTAAAGGCATTCAATATCTGATCGGTCAATTCTTTATGGAGTAGCATAAAAAACAATTTCTATTTACCAATAAATTAGTAAAAAAATCCGCGTCATCCGCGTTCCATTACGTCTTGGCCGGAATTAAGACGACACGTGCAGCGGATCCCATCAATTCCGTTTCAAAAAAACAGTACAACCCGCCAAGATTACTATTACGACCCCCACACTGTTCCATTTGCCCAAAATAACATAGATTGGCAACACCGTCATGGAAACCTGTGCCACGATGCCCACTGCGACGTTGACCATATCTTTGCCAAAATTGGTATTCCGCTGAAAGTCAGGCGTTTCTGCCACAACCGCTGTGTGTACTGGCTCCCAAAATCCCCAAGGCCGCACATTGCGGTAAAAACTTTTGAGCGTTTCCATTTCCGTTGGCGGGGTCAATAAAGTACCGGCTAAACAACCCGCCAAAGACACTGCCAACAAGAGCGGGAAGTAGAAAATGGGTAGTTTTTGGGTAAAAATGTCCGGGAACGCCGCCATTAAAGAAGGCAGAAACAGGGCGGCTAGAATGCCCGCCGCCATGCCCCAAAAAAAGCCGGTCGCGTTGAAGTGCCACCAGTACCACTTGAACACGTTGGCCGCCACGTAGCCACCGTACAATCCGCCGACGATCCATTGCAGGATACGCTCCACGCTGCCCGCATAAAAACCCAGTACGAAACTGACCAGCACGACCGCCAGACCGGAACCATAGTTCATGGCCAGCACACTTTTGTGGCCCGCTTGCGGATTGACGTGTTTTAAATATATGTCATTAACAATATAGGATTGAGCCGCGTTGAGCGTGCTCGAAAAAGTACCCATGAAGGCGGCAATCAACCCGGTCAAGACTAGTCCTAACAAGCCCGCCGGGATAAAATTATTGATCGCGGCTGGCAAAATACGCTCGAAATCCAAATAGGTTCTGCCCTCTGCATCCACAGCACTCAAATCCATTTGCATTTGAAACTTGAATCTGCGTGTGATAAGGATTAGCAGGATTTGGGTAGGGAAAATCCCGCTAATCCTTTTTTACTTAAGGGAATCCTGGTTCCTCAGCCGTGCGCCGAAGGAAAAGACCCCTATCTTCGTCAAAAAATCCATCCATGGGCAACCTACGCCGATCCGCTATCTCCGCCGAGGATATGCAGGTACTACGCCTGAAATTCCACGGCGGCACCGTCAAACTGCGGCCACCGCGCCGCCTCACGGAGCAGGAATTCTACGACTTCTGCGCTGAAAACCGCGATTTACGCATTGAACAGGACAAAAACGGAAATCTCCTCCTCATGCCCCCTGTTGACCATGATGGTGGTATCGCCGAAGGCAAAGCTTATGGCTACCTTTTTAACTGGTGGAGTACCCATGAAAAAGGTTCAGCGTATAGTCCCTCTACGGGATTTCAGTTGCCTGACGGCTCCACTTATTCTGCTGACGGCGCCTGGGCCAGTGACGAAAAAATCGCTCAATTGACCCCCCAACAACGCAAGAAATTCGCCCCCCTCGTCCCGGATTTTGTCATGGAAGTACGCTCTACCTCTGATCGGATGGGCAAATTAAAAAAGAAAATGACCGACCCTTGGCTGGCCAATGGGGTCCGCTTGGCTTGGCTAATCGACCCAA
>JAYUXG010000447.1:0-8570 GCA_043753125.1 Saprospirales bacterium
CTCATCATACAACCTTTTGTAGAAAATGCCATATGGCACGGCATGAAGAATTTGAAAAAAGAGGGTCTTATCCTTATAAAATTCTATCCTGATCAGGGCATGCTATGCGTTGAAGTGCAGGACAATGGCCTGGGCTGGCAGGAAGAAAAATCGAAAAATTCGGATATATCCCTTGGCAGCAGCATCACCCGGCGACGGCTGGAACTGCTGAACGAACAAAGTACGAAGGACAACATTTCAATCACTTATAGTACACCGACAGCGGGTATTGGAACCACCGTATTGATTCGGCTACCGCTTCAAACGATTGCGCGGGAGCGTACGATGCTCCACCCGTAAAGGCGGAACACCATTAGTTTTTTGTTAAAACGGAGGACCATTTCCCATGAAAAACAAGCAAGCAAAAACGCTCATCATTGACGATGAACCCGATGCACGCGAGGTGCTGCGGGCCATGATCGGACGTTTCTGTCCCTACCTGGAAATTTGCGGGGAAGCAGACTCCGTTGCCGGAGGATTGGCAGCAATTCAACAACTACAGCCGGCATTGGTTTTTCTGGATGTGGACTTACACCCCGGAACCGGTTTCGACATTTTAGATGCTTTTCCGAATCCCAACTTTAAAACGATATTTACCACCGCGTACGACGACTTTGCCCTTAAAGCGTACAAGTACAGGGCATTCCATTATCTCTTGAAACCCATTGACCCGCAGGATTTGATTAAAGTGACTGGTGAACTGCAACAGACAGCATCTCCCGGCAGAAAATCCGAGTTCGCAATGCACTCCCCAAGTCGCAACGCACCAGAACATCTACTGCTTCCTACCTTGCAAGGTATTTCAATTGTACAGCCCAACGAAATCAGTTATGCGCAGGCAGATGAAAAATACGCACGGCTGGTGCTCTTGTCCGGCGAAAAAGTATTTGTGAGCCATTCCTTAAAGGAATTGGAACTCCTGCTGCCCGAGGGCGAGTTTTTGCGCCCCCATCAGTCTTATATCGTTCGTATTGATGCTATCCGGAAAATACAAAAGAATTTCGGTGGCATGTCCTTGTTGCTCAAAAACAAGGTGGAAATCCCCGTTTCCCGGAGAAATAAAGAAGCGGTACTGCGGATAATGGGGATTGAGCCGTAGGGAGTTGATAAGTCTCCCCTCCCTGTTTTTGGCTTTTGTATTGGCTTTCGCGAGTACGCATGCACAACAGTACCCCTGTGGGTAGAGCCTATATTCCGTAACTATGGCCAGGATGTCGACTTGCATAAAGCCCAATTTGTCCAACCCATCCTACTTCCCGTCCATCAAATCAATCAGCCGGTTCAACTCCGCGTCGTTGTCGAACTTGACCACGATTTGGCCTTTGCCTTTGTCGTCGCGCTTCAAGTCCACTTTGCCGCCAAAAAAGGCGCGGAACTGGTCCTGGATGTTGCGCAAATGCTCCGGCATGGCGACGTTTGGCTTGGCGATTTTCGTTTTTTTACCATCCTGATAGCCCGCGATCAGTTCCTCCACGGCCCGCACCGAGAGGTCTTCAGCGATGATCTGGCGGAGCAGGGAGTTTTGCAGGGCCAGGTTGCCATTGATGCCCGCCAGGGAGCGGGCGTGGCCCATCGAAATAGCGCGATCTTTCAGCGCGATCTGAATCTCCTCGGGCAGTTTTAGCAGGCGCAGGTGGTTGGTAATGGTGCTGCGCTGTTTGCCCACCCGGTCGGATATTTCCTCATGGGTAAGCTTGCTTTCCTCCATCAGCCGGGCGTAGGTCAGCGCAATCTCTATGGCGTTCAAGTCTTCCCGCTGGATGTTCTCGATGAGGGCCATTTCCAGCATTTGCTGGTCATCGGCAAGGCGAACGTAGGCGGGTATTTCGGCCAACCCAGCCAATTGACTGGCCCGGTAACGGCGTTCGCCAGAAATAATCTGGTAAGCCCTGTCGTGCAGACGGCGCACCGTCACGGGCTGGATCAATCCATGTACCCGGATGCTGGTGGCCAACTCCTCGAGGGCGGATTGATCAAAATTGCGGCGGGGTTGGCCCGCATTGGCCTCAATCTGCGCTAAGGGCAGCATGGCAACGTGACTGGTCAGCTCGCGCACCACTTCCTGTGGATTCTCTTGCACCGCCTGCTCCATCCTGGCGGAATTGCCAAGCAGGGTTTTGATACCGCCAGTATTGAATTTCTTGGACATTTGTTTAATGTGTTGAGATTGTTGAGAAGAGGTGGAAAAGTTATTGTTGAGAAGGTTGAAAATAAAATGGTCAGCCCGTTATAGAAGATAAGCTATTCAAATTACTTCCATACATTCGGTAATCTCAACAACCTCAACATTTTTTTAATCTCAACATTCTCAACATTTTCCACCATCAATTTTGGTTCCGCCGCAAAAACTCTTCCGCCAGGTTGAAAAAATTGGTTGCGCCTTTGCTGCTCACGTCATACAAGGCGACCGGCGTGTGTTGCATGGGGGCCTCGGCGACCTTGGAATTGCGGTGAATAATGGTCTCGAACACGTAGTCGCTGGCACTGTTACGCACTTCTTCCACGATGGCATTGGCCAGTCGCAGACGACCGTCGTACATGGAAATCAGCAGCCCCTCGACCTGCAAATTCGGGTTGAAACCTTGCTTAATGAGGGCGATGGTATTTTTCAACTTTGCCAGCCCTTCAAAGGAGAACATTTCGCATTGCACCGGAATTAGTACCGTGTCGGCGGCGACCAGGGCATTTACCGTAATCAAGCCCAGCGAGGGCAGGCAATCGATAAACACGTAGTCGTAGTCGCGCTTGATCTCCCCGACGATACCCCGCAAAATGTATTCGCGGTTGGGGCGGTTCACCAGTTCCAGTTCGGCACCGACGAGGTCAATGTTGGAAGGCAGCAAATCCAGGTTTGGGGTTTGGGTCTTGATGATCGCCTGGCGCGGATCAATCCCATGCACCAAACAATCGTACAGGCTGGTCTTCTCTTCCGTGTCGGCCTGGCCCACCCCCGACGAGGCGTTGGCCTGCGGATCGGCGTCGATCAGGAGGACGCGTTTTTCCAGGATGGCCAGCGATGCGGCGAGGTTGATCGCCGTGGTGGTTTTCCCGACCCCGCCTTTTTGATTGGCAATCGTGATGACTTTGCCCATATCCTTTAACATAATGTGCTTGCTTGTAAGAAGTTACCGGTTATTGGTCACTCGAGTGATTACTTAATTTTCATAATTTATCTCTTCATCAACTCTATAAACCTTTAGAGTTCCCCGAAAGATGAGCAAAGTTAGCAAGGCTGCCCACATAAGGGAACACTCTGGACGGTTAAGTTATCCCCGGCTTATCCACACGTTGTCCACATTTTTACCCGCCGTAGCCTTTTTCAGGCGCAGGAGGGCTATACACCTCTATCAACTTTTATCAACCTTTATAAACTCCCCTCTTCATTCGCGCAAAAACTCCAGTTCCATGTGGCGGTCCAGCTTGGCGACGGAAGAAGGCTCGTGGGGTTCCTTGCTATCTTGCCGATACTTCACCACATAATCCACCCCGCCGAGTATTTCGCTGCTGATGGCCCCATAAGTGGGCGGAAAGGGCGTGCCGCTGGTGTTCGCCGAAGTGCTGACGAGCGGGCGACCAATGTTTTCGATCAGTTCACGGCAGAATTCATCCTGCGCTACGCGGATAGCCACGCTGCCATCGGGAGCTTTAACTAAAGAGGGCAGGCCTACGGAACGGTCATAGATGATGGTCAACGGGCGTTGGTGAAAAGAGAGCAGCGTCTCCAACCGGGGATGTATCTTGGGTACGTAGCGTTTCAGCATCTCAATAGTAGATACCAACAGTACGTAGCCCTTTTCCGGGGTACGGCCCTTCAGCAGCGATATGCGCTCGATGGCCGTTGGATTGGTAGCATCGCAGCCAATGCCCCAGATGGTATCGGTGGGGTAACAAATAATGCCGCCTTCGAGTAGAAGGCGGGATATTTCAGAAATGTCGTCGCGTAGCAGGAACATAACCAACAATTGGCGTTTGATAATCGTTAGTGAACGTATTTTTGGGGAAACAAAAGTCCGCTTTTAACCCGTATACTTTCCTCCCAACACAATTTAAAAACCATATTACATGACTTTGAGGCGTTTTTGGCCAATTTTCTTCCTGTTCTTTCTCTGTGCATCACCTCTTTCTCTGTTGGCCAGGCACATCATCGGGGGAGAAATCACGTATCAGTGCCTGGGTGAAGTGGTGGCGGGTACCACGCGTTTTCGTTTCACAATGAAAGTATATCGCGACTGTTTCGGCGGCGGTGCGCCTTTTGACGACCCGGCGCAATTCGCCATCTATCGCGGCACTTATTCCACCAATTCGCTGTTCCGGGAATTCGCCATCGGTTCGCCGGACATCCAGAGCATTGTGCCAACCCCACCGGATTGCGTATCGAACGTGCCGAGCGTGTGTGTGGAGCAGGGCGTCTACACGTTTATCCAAGACCTGCCCAAGTTGACCGATGCCACCCAAAGCTATTTCATTGTCTATCAACGTTGTTGCCGCAATGAATCCATCACCAACATCATTGATCCCGGTTCCATCGGGGCGACTTACATGGTGGAAGTGAACTATGAAGCCCAGGAAGCACTCAACAACAGTCCGGTCTTCAACAACTTCCCGCCCATTATTATCTGCAACAAATTTCCCATTGATTTCGATCACGGCGCGACCGACGCCGATGGCGATCTGCTGGTGTACTCGTTTTGCAGTCCTTTTGCCGGCGGCGGCAATATTTTGCAGGCCCCTGGACTGTTCAGTTGTGAAGGGGCCGTCCCGACTCCGCCTTGCAATCCACCGTTTAATAACGTGCCGTTTACGGTACCCACTTATAGCCCTGGCAATCCCATGGGTGGCGATCCACAGATCAGCATCAATCCGGTGACCGGTTTTATTTCCGGCTCGCCGGACAAACTGGGGCAGTACGTAGTGGGAGTGTGCGTGCAAGAGTTTCGCAACGGCAAGCTGCTTTCCACGATCAAGCGGGAATTCCAGTTCAACGTAGCCGACTGTACGCCGACCGTTTTTGCGAAGATTGAGGGGGAAGCGATCCCTGGTAGCCAGACCAGATACTTGATCACGTCTTGTGGCCAAAACACCATTATTTTTGATAACCAGAGTGGCCTTCAGCAGTTTGTGCAGAATTTCCAGTGGAATTTCGACCTAAAAGGCACCACCTTTACGGATACCCAAAATTGGGACCCAACGGTCACTTTTCCCGATACGGGTACCTACCACGGCACTTTGTTACTGAATCCGGGTTTAGAATGCAACGATACGGCCTTTATTACAGTCAATATTCACCCCGCCATCCACGCCAGTTTCAGCCTTGATTACGACACTTGTGTGGCTGGCCCGGTCATCTTCACCGATTTCTCGACTGGCGATGGCATTGTCAACCAATGGGACTGGAACTTTGGGGTAGTCAATGGTATTTCGACCCAGCAAAACCCACAGTTTCAGTATCAGGTGCCAGGCGACCATCCGGTGACCTTGCTGGTGACCGACCGCAACGGCTGCACCGACGACACGGTGCAGATCATCCGTTGGTTTCCGGTGCCGCCGCTGATTATCATCAAGCCCAGTAGCTATCTGGGCTGTTCGCCGGCCAATATTTTCTTCGACAATCTCTCTTCGCCGATTGACAATTCGTACCAGATCGACTGGGATTTTGGCGATGGCGGCACTGTGAGCGGGGTGATCAGCCCGACGCACCTTTATACCGAGGAGGGACTGTACGATGTGCGGGTATCCATCAAATCGCCCATCGGTTGCTTCACCGCTGATTCTTTTCTCAACTTGATCCGGGTGGAGCCTTCGCCGATTGCCGACTTTGCTTATGCCCCGACCGATGAGCTGAATTCTTTCCACAAAACGGTGCAATTTACCGATTTGTCCAGCTACGCCAACCGTTGGAACTGGCAATTCGACCAGTACGGCACCTCCACCCAACAAAACCCCAACTTTGCCTTTCCCGACACGGGCGTGGTGTTTGTGCGCCTGATCGTGACCCATCCGGAGGGCTGCAAAGATTCGCTGACCAAAATTTTGGACATCCGTCCAGAGGTCCGGTGGTATATGCCCAACGCGTTTACGCCCAATGGAGACGGGCAGAATGACACTTTTTTCGGTAAGGGCTTTCTGGAAGGCATGACTGGCTTCCAATTGAGCATCTGGAACCGGTGGGGGGAGCAGGTGTTCGAGACCACTAACCCGGACGCCCAATGGAACGGCCGTGCACAGAACACCGGCGGGATGTCGCCCGCCGGGGTATACGTGTACCAAGTGTCGTTCACTGGGCCGCGTGGCGAGCCTTTTGCGTTCAAAGGCTACGCCACTTTGGTGCGATGATGGGCAAGGCGTGCAGGGGCTTGGTGTTTTGAAAATAGTGATCAAACTATCCAATTAGCCAACCCTCTTTAAAATTTCCACGTAAACCCAAACCGGTACTCCCAAATATCGCGATTGTTGGTAATGTCATTGGCGGCGGCCAGGTTGTAAAAGATACCGAGCTCCGTACCCACTTGTCCGTCGCCGAAATTGTAACCCGCCCCTAAACGCTGGTTGTCAAACTCGTTTGGCACCTTGAACAATGCTCCGGTAGAAAAATCCTGGTAAATATCGTTCCCCCATTCGTGGGCCAGTTCGCCCTGTAGGAAAAAGCCCCGAAAGACCTTGGCGCGCAAAAAGATGCCAGCCTCCTTGTCGAACACATTGAGGGCCTTAAAACCCCGCTCCTTGTAAGAAGTATAGAATAGCGACACGCGCGGCCCGGCCGAAAACGGTCCGTATATTTTATAGCCGACCATGGGCGAAATACCAAAACCAAATTGGCTGGAGCCATTGAAGCCCCCGAAGCCCAGGCTCACGCTGCCCCCGTACCACAATCGGGAAGCGAACTTGGAAGGTTCTTTGGCGGAACGTTCAGAATGCTCGGGGTGTTTTTCGCGTTCGTTGCGGTCGCTCTGGGCCAGCAGGGAGGCAGAGGAAAAAAATAAGTAACAGAAAAGCGCCAGTAGCGCGGGCAATTTTTGCCGGTTCATGCGGACAGGTTTTTGGATAGCGGCTTGGCCACTACCGTTTTGTGAAATCAAATGAAAGTCATTTTGCGATAGCAAAAGTAAGCAAGGCAACGACAGCCATCACGCAGACGCAAAATCTTACCGACCAGCGGCCTATTTAATTCGATGATGTTAGCGAAAGTATTATTTTTGCATCGCTTTTGCCAAATTTTTTAGGACAGGCACTACTTTTGCAGTCGCAAAAAATGCTTGCCAAGCGGCCGTTGTTAAACACCGATTTTCCCAATTATCACTATTGTTTTTTCTTTTCCCTTCCGGCTCCTGGCCTGGAAAGGTACTCCCTTGTTCACATTGCACTTTATCAACACTTTTAAATCTTTATCGGACAATGAGTCATCGTTTACGCCTGCTTTGCCTGGCGGCTGCCCTAGTGGGTACCTTTGTTTTGCCTTCGGCCATGTATGGACAAATCTTTAACGGACAACAGCAGAAAGTGCTGTCTCCGGACCTGCAAAACCAACTCCGGCACTGGGAAGTTTATCGAATGGATGCCGCCGGGCTGTACAGCTTCCTGCAAGATAATCCCCAACACGCCCCCGCGCAAATCCAGCTTGGCCAGCACCATTGGCGGCTGGCCCTTACCCCCAGCACCATTACGGCTCCCAATTATACCCTCCAGGTACTTACGTCCCACGGCGTGGAAATCAGTAAGCCAACGGCCCCCAAAGCGTTTCGTGGCAATGATCTGTCCAGCGGTGGCCAGGCACGCTTGACGGTGGATCAAAATTTTATCTACGGCTTTGTGGAAGAGGGCGGCGAACGCTATTATATCGAACCGCTCTGGTACTATGTACCGACCGCGGCCCACGATTTGTTCGTTGTGTACGCTGCCAAAGATGTCAACCGCGACATCAATGCGACTTGCGCCGTGGTGGAGTCCGAACAAAAACTACAACACCTGCAGAATAGTGTCCCTTCTGCGGTGATCGACGCAGCGGAGTCCGTGGCCTGCTATCAAGTCGAGCTGGCCATTGCCTCCGATCGGTTGATGTTTCTGAAATACGGTTCCGTGGGTGGCGTGGAGAGCCACAATTTAGGAGTCATCAACAACACGGAGGCGGACTATACCTCCGGCAGCTTCAACCATGACCTGTTCTTTGTGATCGTCACCCAATTCGTCAGTACTGGGACCGATCCGTGGACGAACTCCACAGATGCGGGTACCTTACTGGACAGCTTTGTGGGTTGGGGCAATTCCAATGGTTTTGGTGAGTCGTTTGACTTGGGCGAACTATGGACTGATCGCGATTTCAGTGGCGGCACGGTGGGCATTGCCTATTTGGACGCCGTTTGTACCAGCATCAAATACCATTGCTTGCAAGATTTCACCGGCAATGGCGAACTGTTGCGCTGTATGACCTCGCACGAGATCGGCCACAACTTTAGCTGCGGACACGATGGTGGGGGTGGTACTTGCCCGCCGGACTTTATCATGTGTCCCTTTGTTTCCACTTCCAGCCAATGGAG
>JAYUXG010000448.1:0-3489 GCA_043753125.1 Saprospirales bacterium
AACGCGGGTACGGGCATACTGCCCCCGGCGGTTAACCGCGCTGCGGGGATTGGTCACGTTGGTGAAGACCATGGAAGGGCCTAGAAACACATCGTCTTCGCAGACCACTCCGGTGTAAATGGAGACATTGTTTTGCACTTTTACGTTATCGCCCAAGACAACCTCGGCGGAGATGACGACGTTCTGGCCGATGTTGCAATGGCACCCCAGGGTGCAATTGGCCATGATGTGGCAGAAATGCCAGATTTTAGTGCCTTCACCAATATTACAGCCCTCATCTACATAACTGGAGGCGTGTACGAAATAAGGTAGTTGGATATCCATTAAAAATCCAATAAATGTTATTTTTTGCTGTTGAAATCTTTCCTTAATAAACCAAATTGAATGGCATCCCTAAACTCACCGTGGTGAAAGTAATGCCCGACTAATAAACCTTCTTGTTTGAAGCCCAGCTTCAACGTTAATTTTACGATAGCCTCATTGTCTGCAAAAGAATCCGAAATGATTTTATTCAAATTCAGGGTATTGAAACCGTAGTCCAACATCAAATTAATCGCTTCCGTAGCGTATCCTTTCCCTTGTCGAGATGGGTCCAACCGGATTCTCCATATAGCGCGCTGGTGCCGATTGTTTATTTCGTACAGCCCAATTGTGCCGATAATTTTTATCTCGCTATTTTCCTTGACGAAAATAGAAAGTGCCAAATCAGTCTTTTTTAAATTATTGAACCAGTCGTTTTGACTTTTGGCAGAAATCGGGTCGTGGATCAAGTAATTCATCACTTCTTGATTCCACCGTAGATTCAGCAAAAAAATCAGGTCTTCGGATTCGATGGGCTTTAGTAAAAGTCGTTGTGTTTCAAGTATTCTCACGTTATTTTACTATTTTTTGGTAAAGTTCGTTTAATGAAAGGATTGGAAAGTTGTTTTCTTTTGCAAATTTTGCAATTTCAATCACTGTTTTACCAATGCCCTCATCTTTGTTGCGCAATTTTTCAATTGAAATCACGGATATATTATTGTATTCTTCTCTTGATAAAGAGTCTTTTATGTGGCGCATAAATGGCATACTGGGGGAATTGAAAACGAAATTCATCGGATGGAAACTGATAATCTTGATGCCTGGGCTAATAAAAAAGTCTATATATTTTTTGAAATCCAAATCCAGCTGATTGTACAAATGGGTTCCATCTTCAAAGAAGATTGGAAAATGAAGTAAGCCGGATTCGTGCAACACTGGTCTAATATGGGTTTGCAAGATGGTTCCTAAATTTGAAACATATTTATAGTTGTATTCATTTTTGAGCAAATGGGTAATATCGGTCACGTCAAATAATCGGTGACTTCTAAAACCATACGCTTCAGGAGCAAATTGGATGCAAGTCTCCACTACTTCTTTAAAAGAGTCACCATGCGAACTGTTGCTTAGAAAATTAGGGTGTATACCTCTTTCAATTTTGCCCGATAAAAAGTTGGCTTCGATTACCTTGGAATGATGGGTAACAAATAAAGTAGGGTTTACTTCAAGCCCGTTTACAATATGGAAATATTCCTCCATTACATCTTCTGACGCCCAATCAATGTCTGAGGTAAAACAGAAAACGGGCATTTCATCCCAAAGGTGCTTAGCTTGCAGCTTGCTTAAGAGTTGCTCAATTTTTTCTTTCATTAGTTGGGAAGTATAGCCACACAACTATTTTTGACGGCGACGGCAGATAATTGATAAAGAGTGGCTGGGGTCAAGATTTCTAGGCCTGTGGTAGTTCAGATTTTTTGCAAAGCCCTCTCAGCGATGTTGGCACCAATAGCCAAAGAAGCAGTGGCCGCTGGCGAAGGTGCATTGCAGATGTTGAGCACCTTTTTGTTTTCCATAATTAGAAAATCATCAATCAGGTTGCCTTTTGCATCGCAGGCTTGGGCGCGTACCCCGGCACCACCAGGTACAATATCTTCTCCTTTGATATCGGGGATCAAGACTTGCAAAGCGCGTACAAAAGCCGCTTTGGAATAAGAGCGGTACATCTCGTACAGACCATCGCGCCAGTACTTGATCGCGATTTTATGAAAGCCCGAAAAAGAGAGTGCTTCCCATAGTTCGCCGAAATGTACATCGCGATTGGTATAGCCTTCCCGCCGAAACGCAAACACGGCATTTGGCCCGGCCTCGATGCCGCCACCGACCATACGCGTAAAATGTACGCCCAGAAAGGGAAACTCCGGATTGGGTACTGGGTAGATCAGGTTTTTGACCAGATATTGCCGCTCCGGTTTGATTTCGTAGTACTCACCCCGGAAGGGGATAATTTGCAAGTCTACTTGCGGGGAGGTCAGCCGGGCTATTTTATCGGAGTACAAGCCGGCACAATTGACCACCACATCGGCATGGTGCGTCCCTTGCGTAGTCTCTGTGACGACTTCAGCACTGGATTGGTGGATGTTGGTGACTTGTTCGCCCAATCGAATTTCCCCGCCTTGTTGACGGATTAGTTCGGCGTATTTTTCGGCCACTGTTTTATAGTTAACGATCCCCGTTTGCGGTACCCACACCCCCGCCATACCCGCGCAATAAGGCTCCCTTTCTTTGATCTCCGCTTGGGTGATCTTGCGGATGCCCGTCAACCCGTTTTGTATACCGCGCTGATAGATGTTTTCCAGGCTGGCAACTTCTTTTTCTTGCGTAGCGACGATGACTTTGCCACAAATATCGTAGGGCACGCTGTGTTTATCGCAGAAGGCCAACAACAACGCGTAGCCTTGCTTGCAATTGATCGCTTTCAGACTGCCCGGTTTGTAATAAATGCCGGAGTGGATCACACCGCTATTGTGACCAGTCTGGTGTTGGGCCACCCGGCCCTCTTTTTCCAACACGGTCACTTTCATGCCCGGCTTGGTCTCCAGCAACTTCAAGGCGGTGGCCAGCCCTACAATACCGGCCCCGATAACGACAATATGTGGTGATGCTGGCATCAGCGCAGGGCCTCGCGTACTATTTTGCGGGCGATTATGAATACTGATCCCAGTACGAGACCGATCATCAAGCCTAGTACCAAGGCTTTGGCGCGTCCCTTTGGACTGGGCTTGAGGGGTGGAATAGGTACATCGATCAGCGAAAGAAAGGGGGTGCTGTTTTTTAAGGCAAACTCAGCGAATTCAGCGTTTTTAAGGGCTTCGCCGTACATGAGCGAAAGTATCTGGGTGTTGCGGCGGTAGCGGGTAGCAGGGATTTTTTGGGTTTCCTGGAGCAGGCCGCGACTTTTTTCATCGAAAGAAGCCGAGGCGTAATCATTGCTATTTAACACCCGCGCAATAGAATCCCGTTTTTGGGCGAGTATTTCGAAGGTCTCGCTTTCGCGCTGAATACTTTTTTCGATATAGAAAGTACTGATATTTTTATACAGGCTATCGAGCAGCCCAATGGAAAGCATTTCATCGTTGCTACTGATCGAGAGCGACATTATGCCCGTGTCGTCGTCCAAATTGGTGCTGAACA
>JAYUXG010000449.1:0-3487 GCA_043753125.1 Saprospirales bacterium
CCGAACTTTTCGCCAAAGGTAAGCAGATAAAAGATGTGTGCCATACCTTTTCGGGGAGTATGTGGGGAGAAGAATGGCCATTAAAACTTGCCCTCGAAAACCCCGCTTGAAAGTGGGCCGTCTGCTCTCTCAAACGCCGCTCCATCCACCGCCATACTATGCCCAGCCCTGCCGAATTTCAAGCCATCCTGGCCCACTATCCGCTGCTCGCTGCCGACTGCTCGGTGGAGCCGCTGGCCGCTGGCCTTATCAACACCACTTACCGCGTGACCGAGCGGCGCAATCACCGACAATATATCCTCCAGGCCATCAACCAACGTATTTTTCCCCGGCCGGAAGACATCGCTGCCAATATTCGCCGGGTAGCAAACCATCTACAGGAACACTACCCGGAGTATTGTTTTCCGGCACCCATTCAGACGGTAGACGGGCGAGAGTTGGTGTACACCGCGCGGGGCCATTGCTACCGCTTGTTTCCCTTTCTGGAAGGCTCCCGCACGATAGAAGTGGTCGAAACGCCCGAACAAGCCTACGCCGCCGCCCGGCAGTTTGCGGGTTTCACCCGACGGCTCCAAGGGTTAGATGCCAACACGTTGCACGTTATTTTGCCCAATTTCCACCACCTGGAAATCCGCTTTCAGCAGTTTGTGGCCGCTCTGGAAACCAGTGCCCCCGAACGCCGAAAAGCAGCGAATAATCTGACTGCCTATCTGTTAGAACAGCGTTCCATGGTGGAACAATACCAACAATTGATCCGCGACCCGGACGTAAAACTCCGGGTGATGCACTTCGATACCAAGATCAGCAATGTGCTGTTCGATCAACACAACCGTGGCTTGGCGGTGATTGACCTCGATACCATTATGCCGGGCTATTTCTTCGACGACGTCGGCGATATGTTGCGTACCTACCTGTCGCCCGGCAATGAGGAAGAGGCCGATTTGGCCAAAGTCTATCCCCGCGCCTCTTTTTACGAAGCCATAGAAGCAGGCTACCTCAGCGAGATGGCCGACGAATTGACGGCAGTGGAGCGGCGGCACTTCGCTTGGTCGGGCCGTTTTATGACTTACCTGCAAGCCCTGCGATTTTTGACAGATTATTTGCTCGGCGACCCTTACTATAGCACCCGCTATGCCGGCCATAACTTGGTGCGCGCTGCCAACCAGGTCGCGCTGTACCAGCAGCTGTAAGAATAGCGAATACACAATATGGAATCAGCGAAGGTGAAATTTAGGAACAAGTGAATAATAAGTTAGCACGGTCTATCCTACCTGGATTCGTGGTGGTGAAAGTTCACAAGTTATTCTTTACACATTCCTTATCTGGAATATCTGATAGGGTTTTTCTCTCATTTTTCTCAACATCCTCCACAATTTATATGTCCAAGCTCAACCGCCGCGATTTCCTCCAACAAGCCGCCCTGGCCGGGGCCGCCCTGACCCTCCCCACCCTGTCCGCGACTGCTGCCCAACCCACTACTTCCCTGCGGGAAAAACCCCGCGACCGGCTCCGGCTCGGCTTCATCGGCACCGGCCTGCGGGGGCAAGACCACGTGGATGCGGCCCTGCGCCGCGACGACTGCGACATACTGGCCATTGCCGATCCCGATGCGGGCATGGTGGCCGCCTGCCTGAAACTGATGGACGCCCAAGGCAAAAAACGGCCTGTGGTGTATGACCAGGGGCCACACGACTATCAACGCCTGCTGGCCGACCCCAACATCGATGCGGTGGTGATCGCCAGCCCCTGGGAATGGCATACCGAGCAGTGCGTAGCGGCCATGAAGGCGGGCAAATATGTGGCGACTGAAGTGGGCGGTGGCTTTTCGCTCGACGAATGCTGGCAATTGGTCAACACGCACGAGGCTACTGGCACCCACCTAATGTTTATGGAAAACGTTTGCTACCGCCGCGACGTGATGGCGGTGCTGCAAATGGTGCATGCAGGCCTCTTTGGCGAACTGATTCACCTGGAAGGTGGCTATCAGCACGACCTGCGCGGCGTGAAGTTCAATGACGGCGTCACGCCTTACGGTTCGGGCGTGGAGTTCGGCGAAAAAGGTTTTTCAGAAGCCAAATGGCGTACCAAACATTCGGTGCACCGCAACGGCGACCTCTATCCAACCCACGGCGTCGGGCCACTGGCCATGTGTACCAACATCAATCGGGGCAATCGCTTTTTGCACCTTACCGCCACGGCCTCCAAGGCGCGTGGCCTGCATGACTACATTGTCCATCATCCCCAAGGCGGGCCGAATCATCCCAACGCGCAAGTGGAGTTCCACCTCGGCGATGTGGTCACCACGGTGCTAAAAACCTCCAATGGCGAGACCATTTTGCTGTCGCACGACACTGGCCTGCCGCGTCCGTATTCGCTGGGCTTCCGGGTGCAAGGCACTGGCGGTATTTGGATGGATGTGAATCAATCGCTGCACCTTCAGGGCCAAAGCAAAGACCACGCCTGGGAAGCCGCCCAGCCCTGGCTGGATCGCCACGACCATCCACTGTGGAAACGCTACGGGGCCGACGCCAAGACCGCCGGTCACGGCGGGATGGACTTTTTTGTCTTTCACCACTTCGTGGAAAGTGCCAAACGGAACCAACGCCCGCAGCTGGACGTCTATGACGCCGCCACTTGGTTGGCCATCACGCCGCTCACCGAAGCCTCTATTGCTACAGGCAGTGCGCCCCAGCCTTTCCCTGATTTTACACGGGGAAGGTGGACGGAGCGGATAGCGGATTTTGGAATGGGGGATGGGTTCTGAGTCGTGGCATGGTGCTACCCCCATTTAAGAGCTTGTTGAAAACAATTGGTCACAGGCTGGGTTGGTTCCTGACAAAAACGCGCTTAATTTTGTAGCCAAACACATCGTCACAAATTATGGACCACTCCTCCCTGCTTCGCCGCATCACTATTGATCCCGCCATCTGCCATGGGAAGCCTGTTATCAGAGGTCTTCGTTATCCTGTGGAGAGCATTTTGGAGTATTTAGCAGCGGGCGACACCATAGACGACCTGCTCGCCGAATTTTCTGACCTGGAGTCGGAAGATATTCTGGCCTGCTTAGCGTACGCTGCCCAAGCTATTAGAACTAAAAGTCCACTCCTTTCTTTTACAGCGAAAACCGCCGAAATTAATCATGGTCAAAGTCGGAAATTTGCAACTGCATGATCTGAAACAACTATTTGAAACACAGGTCGAAAACTTAGCATTGCTACTGGAAAGCCATGATTTGATCGAGCTACACTTGGATAAAGCCACCGCATTGGACTGATAGATAGATATGACTCCCCCCTTTCAAATCATCTCTTCTTAAAACTCTATTTTGCACCAAGGCATGTCTTCTCGTAGTTGCTCAATGTAGTCGTAGGGCGCATTTCAAAGTGTCGTGAGAGTGTCTAGTTTTTCCGCACACAAAACTCTTTTAAATTTGTGTGCTTATGGACAAGAAAATGCATTCGAGACAGCCTCGTCGCAAGTACGACGA
>JAYUXG010000450.1:0-3485 GCA_043753125.1 Saprospirales bacterium
CAACCAAACGGCCTTAGATATTCAGGCTCATCCGCAATTTCTTTTCCACCTCGTCCACCGTATCCTTGAAGATCAGGTCGGTGTCCATCATGTCCTGGACGGCTTTGCAGGAGTAAATAACGGTACTGTGGTCGCGTCCGCCGAAGGTCTCACCGATGGCTTTCAAGGATTTGTTGGTGAGCTTCTTGGCCAGGTACATCGAGAGCTGGCGGGCGATGACCACATTGCGCTTGCGGGTCTCGTGTTGCAGTTTTTCCACTGGCACACTGAAATGCTCGGCGACCAATTGTTGAATAAATTCGACGGTGATCTCCCGATTGATCGTGGTCACGAAATTGCGGATCACTTCTTTGGCCAAGTCCAGGTCGATGTTGCGGCGGATGAGGGTCGATTGTGCCAACAGCGAAATCATGACGCCCTCCAATTCCCGGATATTGTTTTTGATATTATAGCAAATAAATTCCAGCACGTCCTGGGGCAGGTCTACGCCCTCGTCCTCCATTTTTGCATCCAGGATGGCCATGCGCGTCTCCAGGTCGGGGGCCTGGATATCGGCACTCAGTCCCCACTTAAAGCGGGAGATCATACGGTCTTCCATGCCTTCCAGGTTCTTCGGTGCCCGGTCGGAGGTGAGTACGATCTGGCGGCCACTCTGGTGCAACTGATTGAAGATATGGAAGAAAATTTCCTGGGTCTTTTGTTTGCCCGACAAGAACTGGATGTCGTCGATAATCAACACTTCCACCATATTGTAGAAGTTGACGAAATCGTTCACCGCGTTGTTCTTGATCGCCTGGATGATCTGGTTGGTGAATTTTTCCGCCGATACGAACAGCACGGCTTTGTTTTCAAAGCGGCTGACAATATCGTTGCCGATGGCCTGCGCCAGGTGCGTCTTGCCCAAGCCCACGTCGCCAAAAATGAATAGGGGATTAAAGGCGGTCTTGCCCGGGTTCTTGGCGATGGCCAGACCAGCATTGCGGGCGAGGCGGTTGCAGTCGCCCTCCAGGAAGTTGTCAAAGGTGTACTGTGCATTGAGCTGGTGCTCAATTTTGACCCGTTTGATGCCAGGGATGATGAACGGGTTGCGAATCATCTCCGCGTCGAACACGCCGGGCACCGGCTCGTTGTCTTTCTCTGCCGAGGGTTTCACGCTACCCCGGGCCATCGGCACGGGAGTGGCCCCAGCTTCCGGGATATGGTACAACAACCGGCCGCGCTCACCCAGCTCCTGCCGGACGCTCGTCTTCAGCAACTGCACATAGTGTTCCTCAATCCACTCAAAAAAGAACTTGTTGGGCACTTGGATGGTCAGTATGTCCTGTTCCAATTGCACCGGCCTGATCGGCTCGAACCAAGTCTTGTAGCTCTGTGGATTTACGTTTTTCTTGATGGTACGCAGACAGTTGTCCCATACCGTTTGGCAGTCAGTTGTCATACCTAATGGTGCAATTGGAAGATTGGATGATCTCCGAAATAAGTGTTGGTGAAAATACTTCTCAATAGAGACAGGGCGACAAAGATTAGGTTTTTATCCCGACCAAGGGTAGTGAAATTGCTTTTTTCGACTAAAATATTTTGCGCCTTAAAAAAGGATTGAAAAACGGGCTTTTACCCTTATTCTTTTCAATAAAAGTGAAAAAAATAAAAATTTAATCACAGTACACGAATTAATTCTATAAAAAAATGAATATAAGGGATTTTATTTTGAAAAAACAGTGTATTGACAATTTGGCCAGTTGGTATGCTGTTGGGTATATAAGCTGTCCAAATGATATTTGATTGGCCGCAATTTGCCATTGAATGCTCGGCTGACATACACTTGAGCAAATAAAACCTAGTGGTGTTGCTCTATCGGTAAAAAGGTATGCCACCACTCGACAAAAACAATTAAAAACCTTGTATTTTAATTGTTACAAAGGCATAGAAAAGGCAACCGTATCGTTGTCAAGACTTTGCGCGATGTGTTAATGTTATACTTTAGAACAACTGGGCCGCCTCAGTGCGAATGGCAATTATGGCTCGTTGTAGTGGGTTTGCGTAGCCCTGTTCATCTACCGATTGCAGCAAACGGCCGATAAATTCATCGACCTCATTTTGCAGGTCCAAGCCCTCGGCGGCGCGGCTGACTGACAACAATGCTTCATCCTTGGCCAGCGTGATGATCTGCCAAAGGGTAGTGGACACGTATAGCTGTTGGGAGGTGTTGTGGCTGAATTCCTGGTTGATGGCCAGCAGCAATGCGCCGCGTAGTTCGGCCACAGTCATGCCCGGCATTCGTACGCGGAGGAGCACATTGGGCAATGCGGCCCGGTCGCAAAGCAGCGTAAGGCGTTCATAGGCCTGTAGGCGCAGGGGCAGGGTGATCTTGAGGGCCTCGTTGCGCTGAGCCAGTTGGGTGCTGCGATTTTGGCTTTCCAGCAGGGTTTTGAGCAGGTAGTAGGCCGTAGCCGCCACCAATAGGCCAGGCACGGTATATTTCAGAATATCCAGCAACGCTTCCATTATTCGAGTTGGTTGTTCCATTTTTGTTCAAAAAGGCGGCAAAGATAGGCTGCCCCTGTTGAACAATCCGGGCTTTGTTTTCGTTATAAGTGCTTATTTTTGTCCTGATTATTTAAACATACCTCTATCATGGAAGCAGTGCTCGAACCGCCCACTACGATTACCACCTCTATGGCCCCGATTCAGCTCACGACCGAGGCGGTGGCTCAATTGAACCAGATCCGCCAGACGGAAAATGTTCCAGCGGACTATTGTCTGCGGGTCGGCGTGAAAGGCGGCGGTTGTTCTGGGTTTTCTTACGTGCTGGGCTTCGACCTGCCCGCCGACACCGATGATACGTATGAAATAAATGGCATCCGCATGGTGATGAATAAGGCCCACGCCATATATCTGTTGGGTATGGAAGTTGACTTCGTCAGCGGACTGGACAATCGCGGTTTCACCTTCAGCAACCCCAACGCGACCAGCACCTGCGGTTGCGGTACGTCGTTCGCAGCCTAGTTACCAGGTTGATCCGTTTATTGGTTGACCGGTTTGGGGTCGGGCAGCATCGAATGGTGTACCGGCACAGTGGTGCATACCTCTTTGGATGTAGTACTGGACGACAACAGTGCCTACCAACCCGAATATTTTTTAATTACTCCCGAAAATACATCAACACCGCTCCAAAGGCCGTAATCAACGCGACCAGCACCGTGGCCATCTGGATGGAGTAGCGCATGTGCCGGATAAAGGTCTCGATCTCGTGCTGGAACTTCGGGTAGCGGGGCAAGATTTCGGCTTCCAGCCGCTGCCGATTGAAAATGTGTGCCGCCCCAAATTCCACTTTGTTGCGCACCAGTACACCATAGACTTTAAGCACCTTGGCCCGAAAGTAGAGGTTCAAAAAAAGCATGGCCACGAATAAGCCGATAATGATGGTGACGAGTAGCGTGTACATTTATTCAAAGCACATTAAAATTATTTCCTTTTTTTCTTTT
>JAYUXG010000451.1:0-3485 GCA_043753125.1 Saprospirales bacterium
GATCAACGGGCTACGTGAGCTCCGCGCCGGGTGGCCCAGCGGTACAACCAATCTTCAAGACCCAACTGCTGGCCTGTGGCCAAATCCTCACCGTGGAACCCGGCGGCCAATACAATATCGGTGCCCTCAACAAGAGCCAGCATGGCATCACCGAGGTCTGGGCAGGCTCCACCGTCCACATCAAGTCCGGTGGTGTCCTGCGCGTCACCTCCGACCAGAGTGCGCTGATTATCAAAGAGGGTGGTACCCTCATCCTCGATGCCGGGGCCATCGTTATCCTCGAATCGCCGGAATCAAAAATCCAAATTTTCGGCACCTTAGTTTGGAACGGCAACATTCACTTTAAACAAAGGTCCAATGGATTTTTCGAGTTCATGCCGGACCATACCCTCCAAATAAATGCCGATACTTTTAAATTGGAAGGAAACTTGAAAACCATACGCTTCCTCCACATCGCCGCCGATGCCACGCTGTACATACCTGCAGGCAAGGGCATCGACCTACAACAGGGGGCGGTACAACACGAAGGGGAGATTGTGTTGGGCCAAGGCTCGTTCGCCAACTTCCGCTCCAACCGGTTCTATGGCGGTGCCGGTGGCAACACTGGCATAAGCGGGGAAAGGGTCGCCGACTTTACTATGTTCGACTGCATTTTTGATGGCCTTGTCCGGCCGATTTTCTTGGACGGCGCGGTCAAGCCGACCAACCTGACCAATATAGAACTGACCATCTTTCAGGGCTATACTTTGAGTGCCGTGGAAGTGCATAGGCGCGGCTTGGTGTTCTACAAAAATTGTCAATTCAAGGGTGCGTCCGCCACACAGCCGTGGACGGCGACTGGGTATTTTGGATGGACGGCGGAGAGATCACCAACGGTCGGGTTGGCATCCTGAATAGTGACCCGAACGATGCCGCACCCGTCAACGTCATCCTGACCAACCAAGCCACCATCAGCGATTGTTACGTTGGCACAGGCATGCAGGGCAACGCCACCCTGGGGCAGGTTATACTGGACTGTGCCCGCTTACTTAGAAACCAATACGGCATTTACGGCGAAGATGTCGGATTGGTCATCTCTCCTTCGTTGAATAATCCCCAGACACCCGGCACGTTTCGTTCCCCCAATACTTTCACCCATACCGAAATAGGAAATAACGTTGGTGAATACCTGCACGTATGTTATAAGGCCAAGCAGCCCATAGAGCCGTTGCCCGCTGACGGAAACTTCTGGGGCTACGAAGATGCTAACGGAGTGATAAGAAATACTCAACCTAACAACCAAATCTGGCTTTACCGTCCCCAACAAACGCAGTCTTGTGCGCTCTCCTTCTTGGCGGATGTGTCGGACTATGAGGAAAAGCAGCCCAAAGAATGCGTAGTGGATGGGTTGACCGGCCCCACCCCGGAAGATTGCGCCTTGGCCGTGTTCAACCCTGGTCCTGCCGGCAGCACTGTGCGCGGAAAGTACCAAAACGGTATGGAACAGATCAAGACGGAACAATGGGAAACCGCGCAAGTCACTTTTAAAGAACTCTCCCAGCAATGGCAATCCGACATGTCGAATCTGGGCAAATTTTGCCAAAACTTTCTGCAATCGTCGAAGTCGCTGGCCGATGGGCAGGGATTCTTCCAGTCCGGGGGCGAAGATCGCAGTCGGTCGCAACGCGCTGTGGCCGATCGGTTGCAACTGTTCCCCAATCCCACTTCCGGTTGGGTGCAGGTGCAGCGTTTAGATGGTCCGTCGGCCAGATTGCGCGTATGGGATGCCTTCGGCAAACTAGTACTGACCAGTACCAACACCAATCATTTTGACACAGCCACTTGGCAATCAGGTCTTTATTTCGTGGAAAGCCTGACTACCGATGGCCGACGGGCCAGTGCGCGCCTGGTAGTGCAACACTGATAGCGGCTCCCCTTCCGCCACAACGCAAAGAAACTGCCTTATCATTTAACTGGTGAGGCAGTTTCTTATATTTTTTATATCCAGCTGGAAGGGATTTCAGGATGGAGGGTCAGGAACGCCCAGACCTGCAGATATAGAACTGCCAAAAAGGTTGTTTGCCAAAAAATGGCAGCGTAAATTTGCGGGCCTTTTCCAAATAGGCAATGGGCAAAAGGCAATCAGCAAACCCGAAGTCTTTACTTACAACAGTTGCCCATTGTTTTTTTGCCCATTGCCTCGTTGCTAATTGCCTTTTTCAGACACCTTTATTCTATGGACGGTGACCCGATATTACGCACGCGAAAAACGGCGGCTCGTCGAACTGATCGAGCCGGAACCTGGCTGCTGGGTGCATTTGACTCCCCCCTTTGCGCCGGACGAGCTGGGCGATATCGCCCGGCAATTCGAGTTTGACCCTGTCTTTCTCACCGATTCGCTCGATCTGGACGAGCGCGCCCGCTACGAGCGCGACGAGGATGTACGGTTCATCCTGATCAATACGCCCGTCAAAAACGAAAATTCCGGTTCCGAAAACGAGGCCTACTTTGTCACTGCCCCAATCGGTATTATCCTGACTATCGAACACGTGGTCACTATATCCGCCCTGGAGACGCCGGTCTTGCAGAAGTTTTTGGACATGAACGTCCGTAACTTTGACCCCGCCGATGAAAAACGCTTTGTGCTACAGGTGCTGGAACAAAATGTGTATCACTTTCTGGCCTGCCTTAAATCGCTCAACGTGCGGCGCAACCGAATTGAGAAAGAGCTGATGCACAGCAGCCGAAACTCCGAACTAAAACAACTGCTTTCCATTGAGAAAAGCCTGGTCTATTTTGTCAACTCCCTCAATGCCAACGAGTTGCTCAAGATGAAGATGAAGCGTACCGACTTCCTGCACATCAATGGCGACGAGGAACTGGCCGATTTGTTTGAAGATATTATCATCGACAATTCGCAGGCCCTCTCCATGTCCAACGTGTACACCAACATCTTGAACGGTACGATGGACGCTTATTCGAGCATCATTTCCAATAACCTGAACATCGTGATCCACCGCTTGACGGTCATTACCGTGGTCCTCATGGTGCCCACCCTGATCTCTTCTTTTCTGGGCATGAATATTCCCAATGGCTTGCCCGAACACCCACTGGCCTTTTATGCTACGGTGCTGTTCGCGATCTTGGTTACTGGCCTGCTCTATTGGTTTATGCAGCGGCGGCGGTATCTTTGAAAAAGATTGAGTATTCGAGTATTTGAAAAATACCCGGCTCCATAATATTTACTTCTCGGATATTTGAACAATCAAATACTCGAATACTCCATTCCTCAGATATTCCACCCTACCTCGGTTCTCCCGGCGGCATTACTCCCTGTTGCGGCATATATGGGGTGAGCATTTTCTCCAGCTCGTCTTGCAGGGCCTGGTCTTTCATCACGTTGGTCGCCGTGTTCAGAAGTGTTTGGGCAGTAGCCATGGACGACTGTTCATCCTGCGCATAACCCTTTTGCATCTCGGTCGATTGCGAGGCAATGAAGCGCAGTT